>NZ_JARGEE010000031.1:0-36767 GCF_033794485.1 Streptomyces sp. MB09-02B | reverse complement strand
GTCCCGAGGGGCCCGGTGGGCCGGGTGGGGCCTCCGGCGGCTCCGGGGCGGGGCCCGTGGGTCCCGGTCGTCCGTGGTGGCGGTCAGCTCCCCGTATCGCCCTCATGGTCGTCGCGGCCGCCGTCGCCGTGGTCCTGGTCGTCGTCCTCACCCGCTCCGACGACTCGGGCGGCTCGGCGGACGGCGAGGTCTTCCTCCAGGCCGCCGGCAAGTCCGGCCCCGACCCGTTCACCGAGTCGACGGCGACCGACAGTTCCACCCCGTCCGAAACCCCCACGGCGACACCGACCCCGTCGGAACCGGCCAACGTGACCCGTGCCGTGGACGGTGCGGCCGCCGGCCTCTACGGCGGCACCCGCAACGTCGCCAGCTGCGACGTCGAGAAGCAGGTCGACGTGCTCCGGGCCAACCCCGCCAAGAACGACGCGTTCGCCGCCGTCGCCGGCGTCGACTCCTCCGGCGTACCCGCCTATCTGCGTTCGCTCACCCCGGTGCAGCTGCGCATGGACACCCGTGTCACCAACCACGGCTACCGCGACGGCGCCGCCACCAGTTACCAGGCCGTCCTCCAGGCCGGCACCGCCGTTCTCGTCGACGACCGTGGGGTGCCCCGGGTGCGCTGCGCCTGCGGCAACCCCCTGAAGCCGCCGGTCGCGCTGAAGACCACACCGGAGCCGAAGGGCGACTCCTGGCCCTCGTACCGGCCCCAGAGCGTGGTGGTGGTCGAGCCCTCGACGGTGGTCATCAACGTGTTCGTCCTCTACGACCCCGACCGCGACGACTGGTTCACCCGCCCCGCCGGCGACACCGGCGGCAAGGACAAGAAGACCACCCCGCCCGGCGACCAGCCCTCCCCGTCGGCGTCCACGTCGTTCTCCGAGGAACCGCCCACCGAGTCGCCCGAACCGTGCCCCTCGACCGAGGCGGAGGGGACGGTCAGCCCGTGTCCCTCGTCGTCCCCGGTGACCCCCTCCACCTCCGCCCCCGAGCCGGAGCCGGAGAGCCCCGAGAGCGCGGACTCCCCGCCGGACGGCACCACGACCACCGGGTCGGCGTCCCTCCACGACGTTCCGGAGCCGGTCACCCCCTAGTTTCCAGGGCCCGCCCGGAGGCCCGGGGAACCGCCGGTCCATCAGGTCCGGCAGGCCCCGGGCCGTCCGTATCACTCGTCGATCGCCGACCCGAACAGCGCGTCCACGGCGGGCGCCCCGAGCGAAGCGGCGTTGTACGTCCACGACCCCGACGCCGTGATGCCGCCCGAGCCCGCCGAGAGCACCCAGACGTGCCCGTCGTTCGTGTTCTCGCCCGGCGCGGCGGCCAGCAGTCCGAAGCGGCCGTCGGCGTTCGGGTCGGTCAGCCGGACCTGGGCGCCCCACTTGTCGCCCTTCTCGGCCGCGCCCGGCACGTCCGTCGAGTTCTGGTCCCACGACCTGGCTCCGGTCGAGGTCAGACCGGAGGCCGAGCCGCGCAGCACCCACACGGCACCGGCGTCCTGCACCGTGCCGATGTCCTCGCCCGTGGCCCCGATCGCCACGTCCGCGTATCCGTCCCCGTCGGTGTCCGCGACCGACAGGTCCGAACCCCAGCCGTCACCGGCTTCGGCGACACCGGGCACGCCGTCGGAGTCCTGCACCCACCAGTCCGGCTCGGCCGCCGGTCCGTCCGGACCGCCGAGCCGTACGCCCACCAGACCGCCCGTCATGGTCTCGCCGGGCTGGTCGTCCGGGGAGTTGGGCTCACCGGTCACCAGGTCGTCGTACCCGTCGCCGTTGATGTCACCGGACGCCGCCACCGGGCCGCCGCGCAGATCACGCTCGTACGTCAGCCCGTCGGCGTTCCCCGACAGATACGTGGACCAGCCGTGACCGGGTTCGTCACCGACGCTGAGTCCCGACACGACGAGGTCGGCGAAGCCGTTCTTGTCGTAGTCGCCCGTGGTCAGGGACTTGGCGGCGATCTGGCGGGCCTCGCCGGACTTCGTGTCGAGCCGCTGGGTGGACTCCCGGCGCATCGAGGCGCGGGCCGCCGCGTCGTACGCGAACAGCTCCACGTCGTAGCCGTCGAGGACGGCGAGGAGGTCCCCCTCCGTCTCGGCGGTGAAGCGCGCGGCGGCGAGACCGAGGCCGAACCGCTCGCCGGCGGCGGGTTCCACGGTCTCCAGCCAGTCGCTCGCGGCGCCCGTCAGCCCGGCCTTCGAGCCCCACAGGATGGCCGCCCCACCCGCGTCCTTCAGGGCGCCGAGGTCCTCCCCGGGGATGCCGACCACGGCGTCGTCGAACCCGTCGCCGTCCAGGTCGCCGGTGGCCACCGCCCGGCCGAAGCCGTCGCCCGCCTCGGCCGCGCCCGCGACCCCCGAGGTCGACTGGCTGAACCGGGCCACGTCGCTCGTGCCGATGCCTCTGGCCGAGCCGTACTGCACGGTCACCAGGCCCGCGCCGCTCTTGCCGCTGACCGTCGCACCGGGTGCGCCGACGAGGACGTCCTCGAATCCGTCGCCGTTGAAGTCGCTGTTGCGGTCACTGGCCTGCGTGCTGCCGGGCACCCCCGCGTACGCGGACGGCGCGGCGATGATCGCCGCACCCGAGACGAGAAGAAAGGTGGCTGCGGCGAGGGCTGTCGAACGATTCTTGCGCATATTCGGCTCCAGACAGTAAAAAATGGCCGGGCAGCGCGGGGGTGTCCGGAAAGGGCCCGTTCCTTGTCCGGCGCCCTGTTTGACGGCCGATCAGGGGCGAAGGTTGCACGGGAGCACACAGCGAATTCAGTCGGCTCTCGGTGCCGGGACGCGCCGGCCCGACGGAAAACCGGTGGCGGACCGCCCCGGAGACGGCCGATGCTCCTCCGCATGACCGACCACCGTGGGACGCGGACCGACGAACAACCGCTGCCGGAGCGGAAGACCGGGTGGGGCGACCGATTCGTCGGCCCCGACGAGGACCCGCGCGGCGAAGGAGGGTTCGACGGGGAACGGGCCACGCTCGTCGGGTACTTGCGCGACCAACGGCTCACCCTGGAACTGAAGTGCGCCGGCCTCGACGCCGAGGCGCTGGCCCGCCGCTCGGTGCCGCCGTCGAACATGTCGCTGCTCGGGCTCGTACGCCACCTGGCCGGCGTGGAACAGTACTGGTTCCGCGAGGCGTTGGCGGGCCGGCCGGAGCCTCGCCACTACCGCGCCGGCGAGGACCCCGACGCGGACTTCAACGACGCCGTCGCCGACCCCGAGGCCGTCGCCGACGCCTGGCGGACCTGGCGCGCCGAGGTCGATTTCGCCGAGCGCCTCGTGGTCGCCGCCCCCGACCTGTCCGTCACCGGACACCACGACGGTGAGCCGATCGCCCTGCGCGAGGTGCTGGTCCACCTGATCGAGGAGTACGCCCGCCACAACGGCCACGCCGACCTCCTGCGCGAACGCATCGACGGCCGTATCGGCCAGTGACACCCGGGGCGGAACCGGATTCCCCTCAGGGCGGAACACCACCCCCTTGCCCTCCTGCGCGCCGTTCCTAGGCTGGAGAGGTGAGCCAACACGCGTCGAACGAAGCCCGAGTCATCCCCCTGCGCCCGGCCCCGCCGACCGGCCCACCCGCCAGGGAACCCCTGTGGCGCGACCTCGTCGGCGACGTGCTGCGCCGTGAGCGTCTGGCCCAGGAGCGCACCCTGAAGGACGTCGCCGACACGGCCCGCATCTCGATGCCGTACCTCTCCGAGGTGGAACGCGGCCGCAAGGAGGCCTCGTCGGAGGTCCTCGCGGCAGCGGCCCAGGCCCTGGGCCTCGGCCTGGGCGACCTGCTCTCCCTGGCCCAGACCGAACTGACCCGCAGTACGCCCAAGGCCTCCTACGACGGCCTGTGCCTGGTGGCCTGACCGGGATCGGGTGCGGGCCTCACACCCCCACGGGCCGCCGGCTCAACACCTCGTCGGCCAGCCCGTACCCGACCGCCTCCTCCGCCGTGAACACCTTGTCCCGGTCCATGTCGGCCCGCAGTTCGGCCACTTCGCGCCCCGTGTGCCGCGCGAGCACGCGCTCGACCTGTGCCCGGATCCGCACCATCTCCTTGGCCTGGAGGGCGAGGTCGGAGACGGTTCCCTGGCGGCCCCCGCTCGCCGGCTGGCCCAACAGGACCCGAGCGTGCTCCAGCACGAAGCGCCGCCCCGGGTCCCCGCCCGCCAGCAGCACCGCCGCCGTCGAGGCCGCCTGCCCCACACAGAGCGTCGAGATCGGCGCCCGTACGTACGACATCGTGTCGTAGATCGCCATCAGCGAAGTGAACGAGCCGCCGGGCGAGTTGATGTAGACGGAGATCTCGCGGTCCGGCATCGCCGCCTCCAGATGCAGCAGTTGCGCGATGACGACGTTCGCCACGCCGTCGTCGATCTCCGTGCCGAGGAAGACGATCCGCTCGGACAGCAGCCGGCTGAAGACGTCGTAGGACCGTTCGCCCTGCGCGGTCCGCTCGACCACGTTCGGAATCGTGTACGTCCCCATCACTGCAGTCCGATCCGTCGACGCGAGGAGGCCGGCCGTACGTCGTCGAGCGACTCGACGACCCGGTCGACCATCCCGTACTCCCTGGCCTGTTCGGCCGTGAACCAGCGGTCGCGGTCGCCGTCCCGGGAGACCGTCTCCTCGGTCTGCCCGGTGTGCTCCGCGGTGATCCGTTCGATGGCCCGCTTGGTGAAGTCCAGGTTCTCCGCCTGGATCTCGATGTCCGCGGTGGTGCCGCCGATGCCCGCCGACGGCTGGTGCATCATGATCCGCGCGTTGGGCAGCGCGAACCGCTTGCCGCGGGCGCCGACGGTCAGCAGGAACTGGCCCATGCTCGCCGCGAAGCCCATCGCCAGCGTGGACACGTCGTTCGGGATCAGCCGCATCGTGTCGTAGATGGCGAGACCCGCAGTCACCGAACCGCCGGGGCTGTTGATGTAGAGGCTGATGTCGGTGCGCGGGTCCTCCGCCGACAGCAGCAGCAACTGGGCGCACACCCGGTTGGCGGAGGTCTCGTCGACCTGGGTGCCGAGGAAGACGATCCGCTGGGCGAGGAGCTGCGCGGCGAGATGGTCGTCGAAGCGCGAGGGCGGGGTGTCACCCTCCTCCGCGCGCGGGACGGGCAGCGGGGGCCGGCCGGTGACGAGTGGAGCCATGGTTCCTCCCGGTGGGTGAACGCGACCGTGGTGGCCGCTGACTCCAGCCTCCCCGTCGACCGGCCCTCACCTGGCCTTTCTCTGCCCACGGCAGATTCGCCGACAGCAGAGCGCCGCCGGCTCGCCCCCACCCGGCGCATCTCGTGCCCGCGCCACCGATGAGTTTCCGGACCAGGATCGGTCGACACAGCAGACGACACACCCCGCCGGAGGAGGCGCACATGTCCAGCGAAGGCTTCACCACCTGCCTGTGGTTCGACGGCCAGGCCGAGGAGGCGGCAGCCCACTACGTCTCGGTCTTCAAGAACTCCCGGCTCGGCCGGGTCACCCACTACGGCGAGGGCGCGCCCCAGCCGGCCGGTTCCGTACTCACGGTGGAGTTCGCGGCCAACGGCCAGCAGTTCGTGGCGTTGAACGGCGGCCCGGAGTTCAAGTTCACCGAGGCCATCTCCTTCCAGATCCTCTGCGCCGACCAGGACGAGATCGACTACTACTGGAACAGCCTCACCGAGGGCGGCGAGCCGGGCCCGTGCGGCTGGCTCAAGGACCGGTTCGGAGTCTCCTGGCAGGTCGTGCCCGCCGAACTCATCGACATGATCAGCGACTCCGATCCGCAGAAGGCGGCCCGGGTGACCGCGGCGTTCATGGCGATGGGGAAGTTCGACCTCGCCGCCCTGCGCAAGGCGCACGCGGGCGAGTAGCCGTCCCCGTACCCCCTCGCGCCCTGCTGGGAGGCCTCCGCGACAGGCCTCCCACCAGGGAGCGCACAAGAAATTCGGTCAATCTTTACCTGCGCCGGGTAGCGGATGCGAAGGACGCCCGTGAGGCTTTCCTCTGCACCACCTGTTACCCGGAGGAACAGTGAACGTCTCCCTGACCACCTGGCTGCTGACCGTCGTCGCCCTGTGCGTACTGGTCGCCGTCGACTTCTTCATCGGCCGTAAACCCCACGACGTGTCGATCAAGGAGGCCGGCATCTGGTCGGCTGTCTGGATCGCCCTGGCCATCGCGTTCGGCCTGGGCGTGCTCGCCGTCGGCGGGGGCAAACCCGCGGGAGAGTTCTTCGCGGGCTTCATCACCGAGAAGTCCCTGAGCGTCGACAACCTCTTCGTCTTCGTCCTGATCATGGCGAAGTTCGCGGTGCCCTCGCAGTACCAGCAGCGCGTGCTCATGGTCGGCGTCCTCATGGCACTGGTGCTCCGCGCGATCTTCATCGCGGCGGGCGCGGCGATCATCTCCAGCTTCTCCTGGGTCTTCTACATCTTCGGCGCGTTCCTGATCTACACCGCGTGGAAGCTGGTCGAGGACGCCCGCAAGGGCAGCCACGAGGAGGAGTACGAGGAGAACAAGCTCCTCAAGGCGGTGGAGAAGCGGTTCGGGGTGGCCGACCGGTACCACGGCACCAAGCTGTGGATCGAGGAGAACGGCAAGCGCGTCATGACGCCGATGCTCGTCGTGATGCTCGCCATCGGCTCCACGGACGTCCTCTTCGCCCTCGACTCCATCCCCGCGATCTACGGCCTCACCCAGGACCCGTACATCGTCTTCACCGCCAACGCGTTCGCCCTGATGGGCCTGAGGCAGCTGTACTTCCTCATCGGCGGCCTGCTGAAGAGGCTCGTCCACCTCTCCTACGGCCTGTCGATCATCCTCGGCTTCATCGGCGTCAAGCTCATCCTGCACGCACTGCACGAGTCCGGCGTCCACGTCCCGGAGATCTCCATCCCCTTCTCCCTCGGCTTCATCGTCCTGGTCCTCGCGGTGACGACGGTGACGAGCCTGTGGGCGGCGAAGAGGCAGCAGGAGGCGGAGGCGGCCGCCACGCCGGAGGCGGATGCGGCGAACGGCGAGGGCACGGGCGACGACGAGCCCACGTCCCAGCGGGTCTGAGCGGCCTCCCGGGCGAAACCCCTAGGACCGGTCGGTACGCGCGTCGGCGATGGCTCGGGTGATCTCCCTGGCCATCCGCGTGATCCCCGGGGACCGGACCGGGCACGGCTTGGGCTCGGACGTCGTCGGAGCCAGGCAGAAGTGCAGGTAGTCCTTGTCGTGGTGGAGCGCGGTGCGGTCCCGGCCGGGCTGGGTGCAGTAGCCGTCGTGCTCGCGTTCGTAGGCGGTGCACGGCAGGTACTGGGCCCAGGTGTAGCGGTCGGCGGCCGGGCTGACGGCCTTGCCGGCGTCCGCGACCAGATCACCCGAGCTCTCGGCCTGCTTGCCGTACAGGGCGTTCACCCGGCGGACCCGGTCCGGGGTCATCGGGTCCGGGCCCTGGAGCACCCACACGATCGTCGGCCGGTGTTCGCCGCCCGCGTTCGCGATCTGGTCGGTGAGCTGCTCGGCGGCGGCCGCGTACCGCCGGAAGTACTCGGCGCGGGCCTTGTCGTAGGTGACACCGTCCATGCAGGGCGTGTAGTCCCAGGCGTTGCCCCAGAACTGCAGGACCACATAGTCCGGGCGCAGCCGCCGCACCAGCGCGGCCGCCTTGTCCCGTGGCGGGACGAGCGACCGGTCTGCGGTGCCCTCCAGGTAGTCGCACAGGGTGGTGCCCGAGTAGGGGGCGCTGGTGTAGCGGGCGTCGAGGTCGTCCTTCAACAGGTCGCCGAGGACGGTCTGGTTCTCCATGGCGAGGGAGTCCCCGAGGTAGAGCACCTCGGGCGCGGGCTTCGCCGCCCCCGTGCCGGCGCCGGGGCCGCCTGTGGCGGCGTCGTCGCCGGGTGGCGCCGTGGCGGCGCGCTGACGCGTGGTCGACGATGCCTCCGGTGCCGCTGCCGACGGCGGCGCCTGCTCCGGTGCGGACTCCGGATCCCCGCACGCGCCGAGCAGCAGCCCGGCGAGCACCGCCCCCGCCAGTCCCACGATCCACGGCTTGCGCATACGGCGACTCCCGCCCCGACCACCGAAAAACGGTTCCCCAGGCAAGCACAGCCCGCCCCGGGGCGGAAGACCCGTGTCGGCCACGAGGGCGCCCGGACCGGCCGGACGCCCCCGCTCCGTCAGATCAAGGGGCCATGCCACCCGTTCAAGGGGTCATGCCACCCGTGCACGCGGCCCCCGGCTCCGGTGTCTGCTCGCCCTGCACGTACTTGTCGAGGAACTTGCGCACCCGCGGGTCGGACGCCTTGTCCACCTTCAACTGGTGCTCCCAGGCGCTCAGCACGATGGGCGACGACTGGTCCTCGTAGGGACTCATGAACGTGTACGTCGTCTTGTTCACGAGGCCGGTCAGCGACTCGACGTCGGCCTTCGCCGCCTTGTCGTTGTACGTGATCCAGACGGCGCCGTGCTCCAGCGCGTGCACCGCGTTCTCGTTCGGCACGGCCTTGGTGTACACCTGCTTGTCGCAGTTGACCCACACCTGGTTGTGATCGCCGCCCACGGGCGGGCTCATCTTGTAGTCGACCTTCTCGGTGACGTGGTTCTGGGTGAGCTTCGACCAGCTCTTCACGCCCTCGACCGGCGCGGCCTTCGCCTCCTCCTTCCCCTGCGCGGCGTCGATCAGGTACCAGCCGCCGCCGACCAGCCCGGCGAGGATCACACCGGTGACGCCTAGGGTGAGCAGCCGCATGCGCCGCTCACGGGCCTGCTCGGCCTTGCGTATCTCCTCGACACGGGCACGCCGCGCCGTCTCCCTGGCCTTGGGGCTGTTGTTCCTGCCCTTCGGCGCGCTGTTCTTTGCCTTGGACTTTGATGAAGCCATGGGGTGTGTCCTTCTCCCGGCCCTGCCCGCACGGGGCACGGCGGTCCTGCGAGTCGTCAGAGGTGGTGTCGTCACGGCCTGCGGTCGGCCTAGACGCGGAGCAACTGCAGTTCGTGGAGATCGGGAGGGCGGGCGCGCCCCGGCTCCCGTCCGCCGTCCGGTGCCACCGCGGCCGGAGCCGGCGCGGGCTGCCAGGGCGCGGCCGTGTGATCGGCGCCCGGCAGCGGCATCTGGCCCAGCACCGCGGCCGGGTCGGGGGAGTGGCAGTCGTGCTCGCCGGGGCTGTGGCCGCAGGGATCGCGTTCCACGTGCCTCGTCCGCGCGGTGTCAGAACGGTCCTCCGCCGATCGTCCCTGCACGGGCCGCTCCTGCACGGGCCGCTCGTATACCGGCCGCTCCTGCGCCGATCCCGCCGAGACCGGGTGCGCCCGGCGTTCGGGCTCCTCACCCGGGGGCGAGCCCGCGCAGAACAACAGGAACGTGGCCAGGGCCAGCGCGGCCACGAGCAGCGGGTGTGCCGGCCGGCTCCGGGCGCACGGCAGTGCCGTACGTCGGAACGGTCGGCGGGACATGGCGGCACCTCACGAGTCGGGTCACGAGTAGAGGCGAACGGGAGTGCGAGCGCCGCTGAAATTATCAGACGGCGCACGGCCGTGGCCCCGCCCGACGGAACTCGTGCCGGTTTCACGCGTTCCGTCCCGCTCGGCGCGCGACCGGGACCCGTCCTGGCTAGCGTGAGACCGGGAACCCCCCCGCCGAACCGAGGAGAGTGGCAGTCATGGCCGCACACCCCGAGGGAGCGCCCTGCTGGGTCGACGCGATGTTCAGCGACGTCGAGGGCGCCAAGAACTTCTACGGCGAGGTCCTGGGCTGGACCTTCGGAGAGTCGTCCTCCGAGTACGGCAACTACACCCAGGCGTACGCGGACGGCAAGGCGGTGGCCGCGGTCGTCCCGCCGATGCCCGGCCAGGAGGGCCAGTCCGCCTGGTGCCTGTACTTCGCCACGTCCGACGTGAACACCACCGCGGCCAAGGTCCGTGACAACGGCGGCGACGTGCTGATGGAGCCGATGAAGGTCGGCGAGTTCGGCTCCATGCTGCTGGCCCGTTCCCCGGACGGCGTCGTCTTCGGCGGCTGGCAGGCCGGCGTCCACCAGGGCTTCGAGGCGATGGGCGTGCCCGGCGCGTACATCTGGGCCGAGATCTTCACTCGCGAGCCGGAGAAGTCCGACGCGTTCTTCCCGGCCGTGTTCTCCTACCGCTCCAAGCAGATGGACGACCCCGACAGCCCGCACATGGACTTCCGCGTCTTCGACCTGGGTCAGAGCCCGCTCCTCGGCCGGATGAGGATGACGCCGGAGGACTTCCCGCCCGAGGTGCCCTCGTACATCAACGTGTACTTCACCGTCCCCGACTGCGACGACGCGGTCGCCAAGGCCACGAAGCTGGGCGGTGTCCTGCGCTTCGGCCCCATGGACACCCCCTTCGGCCGCTTCGCCGCGCTGAGCGACCCGCAGGGCGCGTTGTTCTCGGTCATCGACGTCACCCGCACGCAGGGCCGGATGCCGGAGCTCAAGGACGTCGACTGAGCGGTCACCGGCACCGGAGGGAACACGCGGCATGGCATGATCGAGCGCATGTCGGAACGTGTTGTGGCCGCCTGCGACGGAGCCTGCAAGGGAAACCCCGGGCCGGCGGGCTGGGCCTGGGTGGTGGCCGAGGACGATGAGATCCCTGCGCGCTGGGAGGCCGGGCCGCTGGGCAGGGCCACCAACAACGTCGCCGAACTCACCGCGCTGGAGCGGTTGTTGGCGGCCACCGACCCGGCCGTCCCGATCGAGATCCGGATGGACTCCCAGTACGCGATGAAGGCGGTCACCACCTGGCTGCCCGGCTGGAAGCGCAACGGCTGGCGCACGGCCGCCGGCAAGCCGGTCGCCAACCAGGAACTCGTGGTCCGCATCGACGAGTTGCTCGCCGGACGCTCCGTGGAGTTCCGCTACGTCCCCGCCCACCAGGTCGACGGCGACCGCCTCAACGACTTCGCCGACCGCGCGGCGAGCCAGGCGGCCACCGTCCAGGAACCCGCCGGCACCGAGTTGGGCTCCCCGGAACCGCCGGCCGCGCCCGACACGGTCCCGGCCCGCCGCGCACCGGCGAAGAAGTCCGGGAAGCCGGGCAGGCCGGGCGGCCGTACCGGCTCGTCCGCCTCCTCGTCCCGCACCATCAAGGCGAAGTTCCCCGGCCGCTGCCAGTGCGGCCGGCCGTACGCCGCGGGTGAGCCCATCGCCAAGAACGACCAGGGCTGGGGCCACCCGGAGTGCCGTACGGCGGCGACGGCCGGGGCCGAGTAACCGCCCGGGGAAGACGCCACGGGAGGGCGTGCGCGTCACACGACGGCGCCGCGCCACTCCCCGGTCTCCCGGCCGCGCTCCTCGATGAACGTCTTGAAGCGCGCCAGGTCGCCCTTGGTCTGCCGCTTCACGACGCCCAGCTTGTCGGCCACCTTCTCGGCGGTGCCCTCCGGCTGGAACTCCATCTGCAGCATCACCTTCGTGCGCCCCTCGGCGAGGTGGTGGAAGGTGACGACGCCGGCCTGCCGGGCCTCACCGGACACGGTCGTCCACGCGACCCGCTCGTCCGGGATCTGCTCGGTGATCTCCGCGTCGAACTCCCGGCGCACACCGTCCACCTTGGTCACCCAGTGCGTCAGCGTGTCCGACCGCTGCTCGATCCGCTCGACCCCGCTCATGAACTCGGGGAACGTCTCGAACTGCGTCCACTGGTTGTAGGCGGTCCGCACGGGGACCTGGACCTCGACGGACTCCTCGATCTGGGTCATCGGGCGCCTCCCTCACATCGGTTGCGTTGCGTTCGCGGCCGAGTCGCCCCGGCCGCCTCCGCGCGAGTACCCAGGTCCCCGGTGGAACAACGTCCTCAGGCCGCGTCGAACGTGTAGTGCGGGGTGTGGTCCAGCAGCGCCGCCGGGGTCGTGTCGCCCCACGGCTTCATCGTCTCGTCGAGGTCGACCACGTTCGGCGTCCCGGCGGCCGGTACATACGCCGAGTTCGGGTGCAGCCGCTGCCAGTCGGCCCACAGCTTGTCGACGAACGCGTGGTGCAGCCAGAACACCGGGTCGTTGGGGGAGACCCCGGTACCCATCTGGCCGCCCACCCAGACGTGCACCCGGTTGTGGAGGTTCACGCCCCGCCAGCCCTCCAGGTGATTGCGGAAGCCGTCCGAGGCACTGTTCCAGGGCGCCATGTCGTACGTGGACATGGCGAGCACGGAGTCCACCTCGGCCCGGGTCGGCAACTGCCGCACCGCGCTCCCGAGGGCGCGGCGCAGATAGGTGCGGCCGTCGATGCGCACGTTGATCGGCCAGTTTCCCGTGGACGCCGCGAACGGGCCGTCCATCACCCGCCCGTCGCGGCTGCGCCCGGTGCCGCCCAGGAAGTCCGGCGCCCAGAGGGAGGAACGCGCCGTACGGTCGGCCGTCCAGTCCCAGTAGGGCAGGGCGACCGTGGAGTCCACGGACTGCAGGGCCCGTTCGAACTCCAGCAGGAATCTGCGGTGCCAGGGCAGGAAGGACGGCGAACGGTGGCCGGTGCGTTCGCCGTTGTCCGTGTCTCCGAGGATGAACGCGTTGTGCGTGGTGACGAACTCGTCGTAGCGGCCGGAGCGCTTCAGCGCGATCAGCGCGTCGACGAAGCGCCGCTTCTCGTCGGCGGTCAGGGTCGCCTGGTTCTTGCGTATGGTCATGGCTCTGCGGCTCCTTGCGGTGTTTCCGGTGCTGCGTGCTGCGTGCTGCGTGCTGCGTGCTGAGTACTGCGTGGGCGTGGGCGCGTCAGTTGAAGGGGACGAGCCGGGCGCCCTGGAGCTCGTCGACGGCCGCGCGGGCGGCCGCGCGCGGTGTCGGCACGGGGGAGTAGTGGCTGACGACGCTGATCCAGCTGCCGTCGGCGTTCCGCATCACGTGCAGCTCCGCCCCGTCGACGAACACCGCGTACCCGGCGCCGTGGTGGTGACCGCCGCCCTCGGTGGCGTGCCCCTGTATCCGGCGGCCCCGGTAGACCTCGTCGAAGGCCGGGAGCCCCTGATGCCCGTCGTGGTCGCCGTGGCCCTCGTGGCTGCCGTGGTCGTCCGCGGCCGCCGCGGTGAGCGGGGCTCCGACGGTCACGGCGAGTGCCGCGGCGGCCCCGAGAGCGTGGCGCCGGGTGATGTCGGGCATGCGAAAACCTCCTGGGAAAGGGGTGATTGATGGCCCGTCATACCTATCGACCCGCTGTGGGGCGGGAGAAATCCCAGGAAACCGGTTGGCCGTGATCAGGACAATCACGTATATGTCGTGCAAGGTTGAACAAAGATGATCTTGCTGTAGCGACCTCGCGGAGGAGGGTGGAGGGGGATATTCCGCCCGGTGGTGACGTCGTTGCCGATGATCTTGCGGTGGGGGTGCGAAGTGCGTGGTCGGCGTCACGCGCGCAAACTGGCGTGAATCCGGGGCGCACGCGCACTGCTACTCTTCGTGGTCAATTGATCGCTTTGCGCAGCGAAATGGGAGTGTGCGTGAAGATCGCGTGCGTCGGCGGCGGACCCGCAAGCCTGTACTTCTCGATCCTGATGAAGCGGCAGGACCCGTCCCACGACATCACCGTCCATGAACGGAACCCGGCCGGGTCGACCTACGGCTGGGGCGTCACCTACTGGTCCGAACTGCTGGACAAGCTCCGCGAGAAGGACCCCGAGACGGCCCTCGTCATCAGCGAGAACTCCGTCACCTGGAACAGCGGGGTGGCGCACGTCCGCGACCGCAGCACCGTCCAGCCCGGCGACGACGGCTTCGGCATCGGCAGACGCCGTCTGCTCGAACTCCTCGCCGACCGGGCCCGCGCCCTCGGTGTCCGGGTGGAGTACGAGGACGAGATCACGGCCGACGCGCTGCCGGACGCCGACCTCGTCGTCGCGGGCGACGGAGTCCACAGCACGGTGCGCGAGAGGTACGCGGACCGCTTCGGCAGCGACATCACGCTCGGCCGCAACGCCTACATCTGGCTGGGGACGACCAAGGTCCACGACGCCTTCACCTTCTCCTTCCAGGAGACCGACCACGGCTGGATCTGGGCCTACGCCTATCCGTTCAGCGACGAGCAGAGCACCTGTGTCATCGAGTGCTCCCCAAGGACGCTGAGCGGCCTGGGCCTGGACCGCCTCGGTGAGGCCGACGGCCTGGCCCTGCTGGAGAAGCTCTTCGCCGGCATCCTGGACGGCCATCCGCTGCTGGGCCGGGACCAGGGCGACGGCACCGCCCGGTGGCTCACCTTCCGTACCCTGACCAACCGCGTCTGGCACCACGGCAACCTGGTCCTGCTCGGCGACGCCGCACACACCACGCACTACTCCATCGGCGCCGGCACCACCCTCGCCCTGGAGGACGCCATCTGCCTGGCCGAGGCCCTCGGCGCCCACCCGGACACGGACACCGCGCTCGCCGCGTACGAGCGACGGCGCAAGTCCGACCTCCTGCGGCTGCAGAGCGCCGCCCGGCACAGCGCCCAGTGGTACGAGAACATCCAGCGGTACATCGAGCTGCCGCCGGAGCAGATGTTCGCACTCCTCGGCCAGCGGCACTCCCCGCTGCTGCCGTACGTGCCGCCGCAGCTCTACTACCGCCTCGACCGCGCGGCCGGCCGACTGGAGGCCCTGCGTCGTCTCAAGCGCTGGCTGGGCCCCAAGCTGGCCCGGTCGTCGCAGTCGCGGGCCCTCGCCGGACGCAAGTAGCCGGGAGCGGTCGGCTCCCGGGCCTGCCGCTAGCGGACGCCGCGCGGCCGGAACTGGATGCTGATGCGCGGCCCCACCGCCCACGTCGACTTGGGCACCGCGTGGTCCCAGGTGCGCTGGCAGGAGCCGCCCATCACGATCAGATCGCCGTGGCCCTGCGGGAAGCGCAGGGTCTGCCCGCCGCCGCCGTGCGGGCGCAGGGCCAGATCGCGGGGGTCGCCCACGGACAGGATGGCCACCATCGTGTCCTCCCGGGCGCCCCGCCCGATCCGGTCGCCGTGCCAGGCCACGCTGTCCCGGCCGTCGCGGTAGAAGCAGAGCCCCGCCGTGGCGAACGGTTCGCCCAGCTCGGAGCCGTAGTGCGACGACAACGCCTCCCGGGCCTCGTCCAGGACGGGGTGCGGCAGGGGGTCCTCGGGGCCGTAGGAGGAGAGCAGGCGGGGTACGTCCACGACCTGCTCGTGCATCTGCCGTCGCTCCGCCTTCCACGGCACGTCCTCGGCGAGCCGGGTGAACAGCGCGTCGGCGCCGGTGAGCCACCCGGGCAGCACGTCGACCCAGGCCCCGGCGCCCAGCTCACGTCGGCGGAGCCCGTCGAGGGGGCCGAGGCGGACGTCGTCGGACTGGTCGAAGAGGGAGCCCTGGAGGTGCGCGGCCATACCTGCAGCGTAGCTCTAGATTCGAAAGCCTGTTCGCTCAGGCCTGCGTGGGCCGCGCGGCCCACGCAGGCCTGAGCAGGACGACCCAGGGTTCCCTCCCGTCGTCCGTCTGCTCAGTGCTGCTGGGCCTGCGGAGTCACCTCGCTCGGCCGTACGACCACGAAGCCCTCACCCTCCAGCTTCAGCTGCACGGCCTCCCCGGAGCCGCCGCGGATCATCGAGCCGAAGGACTGGGAGCGGTGCAGCGAGGTGGAGAGGTGGGCCGTCCAGCCCACCACCGCGTCCGTGTCGACGAACACGGGCAGCTGCGGCGAGACCGGGATGACCAGCGGATTGCCGTCGCAGACGAGACCCAGCTTCCCCTGCCCCGTGAAGACGCTGTTGAACAGGCCGCCACCGGTCATGCCGGCGCCCTTCACCGTCTTGATCTCGTACGACAGCGACGAGTCGAAGCACAGCACGTTGCGGCCGTTGACGGTGAACACGTCGCCCGGCTCGATGTCGACGATGAAACAGTTCTGTGCCTCGTGCGCGAACCAGGCCTCGCCCTGGCCGCGCACCGCCATCAGCGCCAGCCCCTCCCCGGTGACCGCGCGCTTGAGCATGCCGCCCACGCCCTGGCCCTTGCGTTCGAACTGCAGATTGCCCCGGAACGCGATCATCGCGCCCTGTCGGGCGAGCATCTCGCCGTTGACCGCGTACTTGATCGACTTGGCGTTCTGGACGCTCATCCCCGGCGCGTACGCCGGCTGGACCATGTTCTCGTTGGAGAAAAGATCGCTCTTCATACGGGCATGCTGTCCCGGACTGCCCGATTCCGCCAAGCGACGCGCGCGGCAAGCGAATTGAGGAGCCTGACAACGTCTCGACCGGAATGGTAGAAGCGGACCCATGACCAACAAGACCGCCGGAGTCGACCTCCCGGACCGCCGGGGCCGCACCGGGCTCGACCGCACCGGCCGGGACCTCACCGGCAACCCCCGCGTCAAGGTACGGGACGTGCGCCTGCTGTCCAGCCACTGGTACGTGGAGCGCACGACGACCTTCGACTTCCAGCACGCCGACGGTACCTGGACCACGCAGGAGCGCGAGACGCACGACCGGGGCAACGGTGCCACCGTCCTGCTCTACGACACCGCACGCGAAACCGTGCTGCTCACCCGGCAGTTCCGCTACCCGGTGTACGTCAACGGCCACCCCGACGGGATGCTCGTCGAGACGCCGGGCGGCCTGCTCGACGAGGAGGACGAACACCCGGAGGTCGCCGTGCGGCGCGAGGTCGTCGAGGAGACCGGCCACACCATCGGCGAGATCCAGCACGTCTTCGACATCTACATGAGCCCTGGCTCGGTCACCGAACGCGTCAGCTTCTACGCCGCCCCGTACGGCCCGTCGACCCGCACCCACGAGGGCGGCGGCCTGGAGGAGGAGGGCGAGGACATCGAACTCGTCGAACTGCCCTTCCGGAGGGCCCTGGAGATGATCCGCAGCGGCGAGATCGCCGACGCCAAGACCATCATGCTGCTCCAGTGGGCGGCGCTGGACGGCCCGTTCGGCGCCGGTCGCGACGACGCCTGAGGGTGGCGCGTGAGGACGGCGCCTGAGACGGCCCTCAGAGGTCGAGCGTCTCGGCGGCCTCGGCGGCGACCGCCTCCGCCACCGCCGTCAGCGCGGGGGAGTCGAGCTTCCACTGCTGCCAGAACAACTGGGCGTCCACGAACCCCTCCGGTGCCAGGTCGACGAGCCGGCCGCTGTCGAGCAGCCGTTCGGCCTGGGCGGTCGGCACCATGCCCCAGCCCATGCCGGCGGCCACGGCGTCGACGAACCCCTCCGAGGTCGGTACGTAGTGCCGGTGGGGACTGGCAGGGCGCCCCCGCGTCAGCTGTCGGACGAAGGCGTCCTGGAACTCGTCCCGCCGGTCGAAGAACACCACCGGCGCGTCGGCGATCAGGTCCTTCAGCGGCGTGCCCGATCCGAAGCCGAGCCACCGCTGCGCGAAGGCGGGCGTGGCGCAGGGCCGGTAGCGCATCCGGCCGAGCGCCCGGACCGAGCAGCCGGCCACGGCGTCCGGTGCCGAGGTGACCGCGGCCATCACGAGCCCCTCGCGCAGCAGCCGGGCCGTGTGCTGCTCGTCCTCCCGGAGCAGTTCGTAACAGGGGCGCAGTTCCTCCGGCACCCGGGTCAGGGCGGGCAGGAACCAGGTGGCCAGCGAGTCGGCGTTCACCGCGATCGACACCCGGGTGGTCTCCCCGGCGCCCGTCATCCCGAGCGCGGAGTGCGCGTCGTGTTCGAGACGGGCCAGCTGGCGCGCGAACCGGACGATCACCTCACCGGACTCCGTCGGCCGCACCGGCTTCTCCCGGATCAGCAGCACCCGGCCGACCCGCTGCTCCAGCGCCTTGACCCGCTGGCTGACCGCCGACGGCGTCACGTGCAGGGCCCCCGCCGCAGCGTCGAAGGTGCCCTCGTCCACCACGGCGAGGAGGGTGCGCACCAGATCGAGCGGAAGCTGAGACATCACGAACGCTAATGATACGTAAGAATCTTTAGCTGTACGCATGGCGATGCGTTTCCTAGCGTCATGGGTGTGTTCAGCGAAATGACAGCCCTCGCGGCCGGCTTCGGCACCGGCCTCTCCCTCATCGTCGCCATCGGAGCCCAGAACGCCTTCGTCCTCCGCCAAGGCCTCCACCGCGACGCCGTGCTCCCGGTCGTGGCCATCTGCGCCCTCTCCGACGCGCTGCTGATCGCCCTCGGCGTCGCCGGTGTCGGCGCGGTGGTCGTCGCCTGGCCCGGCGCGCTGAAGGCGGTAGCCCTGGTCGGCGGCGGCTTCCTCCTGGTCTACGGCGCTCTGGCCGCCCGCCGCGCCCTGCGGCCCGGCGACGACGCGCTGCGCGCGGAGAGCGCGGCGGCGGGTTCACGGCGCCGGGCCGTCCTCACCTGTCTGGCGCTGACCTGGCTCAACCCGCACGTCTACCTGGACACCGTGTTCCTGCTCGGCTCCATCGCCTCCGACCGGGGCCCCCTGCGCTGGACCTTCGGCCTCGGCGCCGGCCTCGCCAGTCTCTGCTGGTTCGCCGCCCTGGGCTTCGGCGCCCGGCTGCTCAGCCGGTACCTGGCCCGCCCGTCCGCATGGCGGGTCCTCGACGGCCTGGTCGCGGTGACGATGCTCGTCCTCGGCGGGATGCTGATCGCCGGAGCCTGAGCCACGACGGACACGGACGCCGCGCACGCTCGCGGACGGGTCACGCTCGCGGACGGGCCACGCTCGCGGACGGGTCCACGGCGCGTGCGCGGGTCGCGGCGACAGCATGTGAGACGGCGGCGAAATCGCCTGTCCCGGCGGTGGTGATCTCCGCGATAGTGGTGCCCGTATCGAAAGATGTATCGAGCATCAGGATGCCCGTGGACACCACCCAGAGCAGCGCCGGCGACGACACCGCACCGGAGGACGACCCGACGGCGCCGGCCCGCAGCGGCTGGCGCCGCTGGGCGATGGACACCCGCCCGCTGCGCCGCCCTGCCTACCGGCGCCTGTGGTCCTCGACCATCGTCACCGCCGTCGGCAGCCAGCTGACCGCCGTCGCCGTCCCCAAGCAGATCTACGACATCACCGGCTCCTCCGCCTGGGTCGGCTACGCCAGCCTCGCCGGCCTGCTGCCCCTGGTCGTCTTCGCGCTCTGGGGCGGCGCGATCGCCGACACCGTCGACCGCCGCACGCTGCTGCTCGTCACCAACACCGGCATCGCCGTCACCTCGGTGCTGTTCTGGGTGCAGGCCGTCACCGGCCTCGAATCCGTGTGGACGCTGATGGCCCTGCTCGCCCTCCAGCAGGCGTTCTTCGGCCTCAACTCACCGGCCCGCAACGCCTCCGTGGCCCGGCTGGTCCCCGCCGAGGAACTGCCGGCGGCCGCCGCGCTCGGCTCGACCGTGATGCAACTCGGCCTGGTGGCCGGACCGTTGCTCGCCGGCGCGCTCATCCCGGTGATCGGCCTGGCCGAGCTGTATCTCATCGACGCGCTGGCCCTCTGCGCCACCCTCTGGGCCGTGTACCGGTTGCCCTCCCTGCCGCCCCTGGACACCACCACCGCCAAGCGGGCCGGTTTGCGGGAGGTGGTCGCGGGCTTCCGTTACATCGCGCTGCACAAGGTGCTCCTGCTGTCCTTCCTCGCCGACATCATCGCCATGGTCCTGGGCATGCCCCGCGCCCTCTTCCCGCAACTGGCCGCCACCACGTACGCGCCCTACGGCGAAGGTCTGGCCCTCGGGCTGCTGTTCGCCGCGATTCCCATCGGGGCCGTCGTCGGCGGCCTGATGTCGGGCACCTTCTCCCGCTCCCACCGGCACGGACTGATGGTCATCGCGGCCGTCATGGCCTGGGGCGCGGCCATCACGGGCTTCGGGCTGAGCACCAGTCTGTGGTTCGCCGTGGCGTTCCTCGTCGTCGCCGGAGTCGCCGACATGGTCTCGATGGTCTTCCGGGGCGCCATCCTGCTCTCCGCCGCCACCGACGAGATGCGCGGCCGGATGCAGGGCGTGTTCACCGTGGTCGTGGCCGGCGGCCCTCGCCTCGCCGACGTCCTGCACGGCACGGCGGGCGCGGCCTTCGGCACCCGTACGGCCGTCGCGGGCGGCGGTCTGCTGGTCATGGCCGCCGTGCTGCTCCTGGCGACGGCCACACCGGCACTGCGCAGGTACCGGATCTGACCGATCGGCACACCCTCTCTTTCGTACGCTTGTCAGCCCACCCCTCACAGGCAGGAGTTGCAACGATGCAGTACGTGAAGCTCGGCTCGACGGGTCTGGACGTGTCCCGGATCTGTGTGGGATGCATGAGTTTCGGCCTCCCCGACCGAGGCACGCACGAGTGGACCCTGGACGAGGAGGCGTCACGCCCGCTGATCCGGCAGGCGCTGGACGCCGGGATCAACTTCTTCGACACGGCGAACGTCTACTCCGACGGCACCAGCGAGGAGATCGTCGGCCGTGCGCTCGGGGAGTACGCGCGGCGCGAGGAGGTCGTCGTCGCGACCAAGGTGAACGGTGCCATGCACCAGGGCCCCAACGCCTGGGGCCTGTCCCGCAAGGCGATCATGACGGAGATCGACAACAGCCTGCGACGCCTCGGCACCGACTACGTGGACCTCTACCAGATCCACCGCTTCGACCCCCACACCCCGGTCGAGGAGACGATGGAGGCCCTGCACGACGTGGTCAAGGCGGGCAAGGCCCGCTACCTCGGAGCGAGTTCGATGTACGCCTGGCAGTTCGCGAAGATGCAGCACACCGCCCGGCTGCACGGCTGGACACGGTTCGTGTCCATGCAGAACCACTACAACCTCCTCTACCGCGAGGAGGAGCGCGAGATGCTCCCGCTGTGCGAGGACCAGAGCGTCGCCACGCTGCCCTGGAGCCCGCTCGCGCGCGGCCGCCTCACCCGCGACTGGAACACCGTCACCGCGCGCGCCGAGACCGACAACTTCGGCAAGACCCTCTACCAGGAGGGCGACCGGGAGATCGTGGACGCCGTCACCAGGATCGCCGGTGAGCGTGGGGTGCCCCGCGCGCAGGTCGCGCTGGCCTGGCTGCTGAGCCGGCCCACGGTCACCGCCCCCATCGTCGGCGCCACCAAGCCCCACCACCTCACCGACGCCGTGGCCTCCCTCGACGTCACCCTGACGGAGAAGGAGACCGAGGAACTGGAGCGGCCCTACACACCGCGCGCGATCAGCGGTCACTGAGCCCGCGCGCGATCAGCGGACCGAGCGGCCGGGGTCCTCACAGACGGGAGTACTCCAGCCGCACGGTGGTGGCGAGACGGGCCAGGGCCTCCTCGGCGCCCTCGCGGTCCGTCTTGTCGAGGAGCGCGAGGGCGTCCGCGGCGGCCAGACGCACCCGCTGGGGCACCTCGTCGAGGGCGGCCATGCGGTAGGCGATGGTACGGCGGGCCTCGCGCTCCTCGGCACTCACACCACTCGGCCCGGTGCGGGGGAAGACGGCGGCCTCGTAGGCGGTCACATGGATGAGCACGCCGTGCGCGATGCCCTCGGCGTAGCCCCGCTGCCCGGCCTGCCGCTGGGCCATGGCGAAGTGCGCCATGGCCCGCCGCCGCACGATGAGCGAGCCCACCATGCCGACCAGTCCGGCGCACACCGCCGCCCCCAGGGCGACGGGCCCGCCGCCGATCAGCGCGCCGATGAGGGCGCCGCCCGCCATCAACAGACAGGTCAGCCCGGTGGTCAGCATCAGCAGGGCGCGCGCGGGAGTGAAGGAGGCCATGACGTGCAGTGTCTCAGCCTCGCCCGGGTGCCCGGGCGGTGGGCCGGTGCGGGAAGGGCGACGCGGTCCGTGCCGGGCGGCCGGTCGGCGCCCGTGGTGGCGGGCCGCCCGTCCGCCGAGGGGCCGGGGAACGAGGTGGGACATCCCCACCGCGAGCACCGATTCGAGTGACCCGGCCCGGGCCGATGAGGACATGGCTGATGCCGTCTAGCCGCGCATCACGCCCGCCTGTCGTGCGGTGACGTAGACGTCGGACCCGTTGTCCAGGCCGTTCGCGATGCGGTCGGCGACGGGGCGGAACCGGGAGGCCTCGGTGACGGCGATGACGTAGCGCAGGATGCCGCGCGCCTGGGCGGTGCGGTCGGTGCCGCGGACGCCCAGGTCCCTGAGACTGTCCTCCAGGCTGAGACGGCTCAGGTTGACGGCGGTCAGTGACTGGTTCGCCACATGGGCGAGGGCGTCGTAGCCCTCCTTGCCGAGGAACCGGTCGTCGTCGGTGGTGTCCCCCTTGTGGGGGATGTCGGAGGCGAGGTTCAGGACGAAGTCGTGCGGGGTGTCCCCGGAGGAGAAGCGCAGGACGCGGAAGTCGCCGAGCCGTACGGTCGCGTGCACCGTGGCGGCGGGGTCGCCGCCGCTGATCACCAGGTCGGCGAAACCGTCGGCCGAGGTCCGGGCGAGGGTCCGCAGCTGGTCGAGCATGGCCAGATAGGCGTCCGAGCCGAGGTTGATGTTCCAGCGGACCTGTGGGAGGCCGACGTCCGTCCCGCCGGCGAGGGCATCGGCGTCGGCGTCGGCGTCGGCGTCGACCGTAGTACGGTCCGCCCCCGTCGAAGCGGCTGTGTCGGGGTCGGCGGGCCTCAGCATGAGCACCAGAATTCCGAGAAGGACGGACAGGGCGACCGCGATGAGGACGCTGGTGGGCATGGTGTGCTCCGGTTGTTCGACGTGCGGCGATACAACGATCGACGCTCACAGCCGGGAGGTTGTTCGGCAGGCCCCTGGCGCCACCGCATACAACTCCGGACGATCGATTTCATCCTGATTGTCAGGATCTGGGGCCATCATGGACGCACGACGACGGTCCATCCGGGGTTGTAGGTGTCCGGCACCGGAAAACGTGGCCAGCCGCGCGCCCAGTGCGGTGGCTCCCGATCGCGCAGGACCAACGCATCGGGGTGCGCCGGGGAAGCCGTCTCCGCGACGGCACAGCCCGCGGTGTGGGCGAGGGGAATCGTCGAACGGTTCCCCGCGAGGACGCACGGCGGGTGCACCCCGTGCTCGCGCAGCACGGAGGCGATCCGGTCCCAGTCCCCACGGGCCCGCTGCTGGATGCCCGCATGAGTGTGGACGAGGTCGGCCTGGATGCCCCAGTGCCAGAGGAGTGCCAGGGTGAGCACCGCGGCTGTCGGCACCGAACGGCGGGTGCGGGCCCGGTGGGCGACGGCGAGGAGCCCGACAGCGGCAGGGAGCGCCAGCAGGGCGTAGGCCGGCAGCAGGAACCGCGGCGCGGCGTAGGGGACGAGGAAGAGATACGGCGCCGCCGTGGCCACCGCCACGGCCACCGCCGTCCACAGCGGTGCGGCGGACCGGCGCGCCCGGCGCTCCGCCCACAGCCCCAGGCCGACCAGCAGCGGCAGCAGCACCCACCACTCCGTCACGGGCAGCCGTACGGTGTCGCCCGCACAGGGACGGCACAGCAGCGGGCCGTCCAGCGCGGTGAGATGGGCACGCAGGGAGAAGACGGCCCCCAGGCCGCCCTGGACCTCGCCGGCCTCCGCGAGTCGGTCCCGCACCCCGCCGAACCGCACCTCGGCCTCGACGACCCAGGGCAGCGCACCCGCCACGAGTCCGGCCGCCACGGCCGACAGACGCCCCCAAAGACGGCCGTCGCCGCGCAGTGCGGGCATCAGTACGGCGGCCAGGAGCAGTGGCACGGCGACGGCCACACCGTCGTTGGGCCGCATCAGGGTCACCACCGCCAGCCCCGCCGCGACACCCGCGTACCGGGGACGCGGCGCGAGGAGACAGCCCACCGCGGCGGTGGCACCCATCGCCGTGTAGTGGTTCGGCATCGCGGAACCGGCGTAGAACAGGGTGATCCACAGGCTGCCGTACAGCCCGGCCGCCACCCACACCGCCGCCGGGCGGGGCAGGATCCGCAGCCAGGGCCGGAATCCCAGCCAGAGCGCACCGCCGGCCAGCAGGAGCAGCCACACCCTGAGCAGCACCGTCGAGTCGCTCCAGGAGGCGATCGGAGCCAGCAGCAGGGGGACCCCGCGGGTACGCGGGGCACTGAACGGTGTCGCCGGACCGTACGGCCCGAAGCGGCTGGCGTACACGATCTCGTCCCAGCCGAGCGGCAGGGTGAGCGGTACGAGGACGGCCGACAGCAGACAGAACCCGGCGGCCACGATCCACAGCATCCGCTGAGCCGAGGCCGTTGTCCGATCCGCGTTCGTCCGATCCGGGGTGCGATTCGGGCGTGCGGGCAGCGGCATCGTGCCGGTGGAAGACATGTGCTCTTCTCCGGTGGGTCAGGGTGCCGGGGATCCGGCCTTGCCCCACCGACGCTCACAACCGGAATGTTGTTTGGCACGTCCCCTTCGCCAGGCCGGACAATCCCGTGGGCGGTTGGCGGACCGGCCGTCGTCGGAGGCTTCCGCCTCTACCCGGGTGCTCCCGATACCCGGGGGCCCCGATCCAACCCGGGGGCCCCGATCCAACCCGGGGGCCCCGATCCGGTCCGCTTCCGTGATGCACGCAGGCAGTCAGGGACAGACCCGCCTGTACGGCTGGTCCGGAACGTAGGTGTGCCACTGCGCACGAGTCAGCTCGGCCTTCCCGGCACGGGCGCAGACAAGGGACACCGCTCGGTCCGGATCCACCACGTACCGCTGGAGCGGGACGTGCTTGCCGCCCGCGTACAGCGTGGTGCTGTCCGGGCTGAAGGCGAGCGTGTCGACGCTTCCACCGGGAGTGGGCAGAGAAGGACCGAGAGGTTGCTGGGTTGCGATGTCCCAGAGTTGGACGGTGCCCGAGTCGCCGCCGACGGCGAGCGTGCTGCCGTCCGGACTGAACGCGAGAGCCCTGATCGCCTCGGCTGAGTCGGAGGACGGATCGACGGGCGCCAGAAAGACGTTCCTCAGGATGCCCGCTCGGTGCCGGAGGTCGCCGTCCCAGACGGCCACCCGCCCTGTCCAGTCGCCCGCCGCGAGGCCGGAGCCGTCGGGAGCGAAGGCGATGGCTCCGATGCCGTCGTGCTGGACGAGGTCATGGGTGTGGGACCGGCCCGCTCGGACGACGCGGTTGTCGGTCACGAGGAGCCCGCCGTCTGGGCTGACGGCCAGATGACGGCCGGCCGGGCCGGGGAGGAGCGCCGTCCTCCGCCGCCGCGTGGTGTCCCATGTCTCGTTGACGTAGCCGTCGTCGGTCAGACGTGCGGTGAGGAGCGTACGACCGCCCGGTCCCAGGGCGATCGCCTCCGGCGGCAATGCGGACGCCGTCGCCAGGTCCACAGTGGTCTTCGCCCGTCCGGCGGCCACGTCCCACACTGTCAGACGCTGAGGCACCGGGCCCCAGCCGCGGGCGGAGACTCCGTACGCGAACGTGCCGCCGTCGGGGCTGAAGGACAGCAAGGGCTCGGTGACGTCCGCGGGGACCGTCGGTGTGCCGGTGCGGAAGACGGGACGTGACGGGTCCGGCAGGGTGCGCAGCAGACGGCCGTCGCGCGTGTTCCGCAGCTGGAAGACGTAGCGGTCACCGATACGTTCGGCGGTGGCGAGCGTCCTGCCGTCGGGGCTGAGCCGGACCCCGGCGAGCGGACTCTTGCGCCAGGCCCGGGTGAGTGTCGTGGTGAGATCGAGGGTGTGGACCGTGCCCCCTTCGAGGTACCGCAGCTGGGGCCGCGAGGAGTCCCAGGCGAGACCGGAGAGCGACTCGTTGTCCAGGGAGTGCCGGAAAACGGGGGCGCCGCCGTTGGGCAGCCGCCACACTCTGATCTCCTGACCGCCGCCGGTCGCCAGAAAAGAGCCGTCCGCGCTCACGGCGGTAGAGAGGACACCCGGGTGGGCGACGTCGGCGAGCTGTCGTCCCGACGTGGTGTCCCAGACACGCACCCGACCCCCGGCGAGAGCGAGGAGCCGGCCGCCGGCGAGGCCCAGGAAGGCGTCGTCACCGCAGACGCCGCGAGCGCCGGTCCAGGCACCGGAGCGGACGCTGTGCGCGGAGGTGTCCCAGACCTGCGGGGTCCGGCCGCGCGGGCAGACAGCCAGCAGCCGGTCGTCGGCCGCCGCGTGGGAGAGCTCGCCACGGCCGGCCGACGGGGTCCGGAAGACCAGATGGCCGTCGGTGAGGGAGTAGAGCCCGGCCCGGTCGTCGTGCGGTTCCCGCACCAGGTAGTTGTGGCCACTCGCCCCGAAGGTCACGGTGTCCCTGAACGGCAGGGGGTCCCCGATCCAGCGCCTCGTTCGGGTGTCCCACAGCCGCTGGGTCTGCTGGGCGGTCTGGAGGAGGAGCACCCGACCGCCCGGAGCCGCGGCGAGCACCGCCCCGTGAGGTACCGGCCCCGAGGCGATACGGCGGTGGGTGCCCACCTCCCACGTCTGCCAGGTGCCGTCGCTGATGCTGAGCAGAGTGCGCCCGGAGACGTCGAGGTACCGCTCCGGGGTGTCACCGGGCGCCGGGTCGGTGAAGTTGCCCAGTTCGCGCTGGGACAGCGCGCCCAGCAGGGCTCGGCGGGAATCCGGCAGCGGCGAGATCCGCCACGCGGCGACGCCGAGCAGCATCGCGGTGCGCGGGTCGGTGGTACGCAGCGCGTCGGCGACCGCGGCCACCCGGCGGGCCGCCGCGTCGGTGGTCTGCTGCTCGCTGTCCTGGCGCAGTCGTACGGCGGTCAGCCCGACGACCAGGGCCACCGCCAGCACGGCGCAGAGCGAGGCCACGAGCGTGCGGCTCCGGCGCCGGGCCCGGGTGGCCGCCCGCTCCTCCGACGCCCGCTGCTCCGCCGCGGTGACCAGGAAGGCCGTCTCCTCGGAGGTCAGACCGTCGTAGTCGCGGGCCTCGCCCGCGAACAGCTCCTCGGCCCGCGCCAGGCGGGTGCCCCGGTAGAGCGTGCCCGGGTCGCGGTCGTGCTGCAGCCAGGTGCGGGCGGCGTCGGTCAGCTGCCGGTGGTGGCGCAGCCGCTCCCGGTCCGCGTCGATCCACTCGCGCAGCCGCGGCCAGCAGGTGATGAGCGCCTCGTGGGCGAGCTGCACTCCGTCGTCGTCGGTGGTCAGCAGCCGGGCCCGGGTCAGCCGCCCGGCGACGGACCGCACTTCGGGGTCCTCCCACCCGGCCATCTCCTCCCGGGTGAGCGGACGGCGCGTGTCGGCGTTGCCCTGGCCGGGCTCGACCATACGCAGGAGCAGGTGCCGGGCGGCGTGTGCCTGTGCCGGTGAGAGTTCCCCGTAAGCCTCCTCGGCGCTGGCCGCGATCGCGCCGCGCACCCCGCCGGCCGCTTCGTACGCGGCCAGGGTCAGCATCCGTCCCTTGCGCCGCCGCCAGGTCTCCAGCAGCGCGTGGGACAGCATCGGCAGTCCGCCGGGCTCGTCGATCACGTCCTCGACGATCCGCGCGGTCAGGGTTTTCTCCACGATGAGCCGGGCCGCCTGCGCGGGACCGATCACCGCCTCGCGCAGCTCATCGGCGGTCATGGGCCTGACCAGGAGCCCGCTGCTGTGGAGTGCCTCCGCCAGACGCGGGTGCTCGGCGCACCGTGCGTAGAAGTCGGAGCGCACGGCGACGAGCACGCGCAGCCGGCTTCCCGGGTCGCGCGCGGCGAGCAGAAGATCGAGGAAGCGGTCCCGCTCGGCGCGGTCGCGGCAGAGGGTGAAGACCTCCTCGAACTGATCCACCACCACCCAGCACTCCGGATCGTCTGCTTCCGGCGACAGCAGATGTCCGTAGGTGGTGGCGGGCCGCGCCCCCGGGGTGAGGATCCGCAGGACCGCCTCACGCCCCTCCCGTGCGATCCTCTCCCGCAGCAGGGGAATCAGCCCAGCCCGCAGCAGGGAGGACTTGCCGCTGCCGGACGCTCCGAACACCACCGCGAACGGGGACCCGCACGCCAGTTCCCTCAGCTCGTCGACCATGCGGTCCCGGCCGAAGAACAGCTCACGGTCGCCCGGCTCGAAGCGCGCCAGGCCACGATAGGGCGGTGCGGCGCCGGAATCCTCCTGCCGCTCCTCCTCGGCCAGCGCCTCGGCCTCCGCCCAACGGGCCTCCCACGGGGTGGGGTCCTCTTCCCCGCACGCCTGGACGTACGCCCGGAGCACGGCCAACGACGGCAGGCGCTCGCCGCTCGCGGCCTTAGCCAGGGTCGTCACCGAGAAGTCGGCCTTCTTCGCCATGGCCCGGTACGACATATTGCCCGCCGCGCGACGCAACTCCCGAAGATCATGGGCGAGCCGCGACACGGGGCCGGCCGCCGCGTCGACCGGTAGTTCGGGGCGCCCCATTGCAAAGCCTCTTTCACGTTTCACGTACAAGAAAACAAGCCGATCAGCAGCACAAGGTACTTTTCGTCCCGCTCGGACGAAAACCCTTTCCGGCTGTGATGTCCGCCGGAGCAGTCGCGAAAGCACGGAGTGACGGAACGTTCAAGAGAAGCGAGACGAACGCCCCGTCTCTAGCGGAGCGTCCGTCACCATGATCGTCGTCGGCGGCGACGATCACGCGGAAGACGAGAGCAGTTCGCGCACCCACGCGGGATCGGGGTTCGTGTGTGGCCGGCCCGCGACGACGATGGTCGGCACGGTCTCGTTGCCGTCGTTGGCCGCTCTCACCGCTGCGGCTCCCGCCCGGTCACGCCAGATGTCGACCCAGTGCAACTGGCCGGCGCTGCGGCCCAACCGCATGCGCAGTCGCATGCAGTACACGCAGCCCGGACGCCAGAAGACGACTGGCCGGCCGTCGACCTCGCTGCGGCGTTGTGCCTCCCGCGCACCGATCGACTTCGGGAAGATCAGGGGTGAGTTCACGCCCGCGAGCGCCAGGAACGCCAGCAGGAGTGCGGCGGCTGTGCCGAGGTTCCCGTTGGAGATCTGCCCGGTCGCGAGGACCGCGCCGCAGAGCGCGAACAGCATCGGCGGAACCCAGGCACGCATCATGGTGACGAAGGCTATCGATGAGTCCACCTGCTCCTCGACCCGGGTCGCCTTCACCTGGGAGTTCACCGAAGGGAGGCGGCCTTCGGCTGATCACGGCCTCCGACCCGAGAAGCACGTACGGCGACATCGGGGGTGCGGCACTGCGGATCCCTGTATCCCGGTCAACTACCCACCCCGGTACGAAGATCAGGTGACTGCATAGGGTGGGGCCCGTGAGAAACAGCGACACCGGTGCGGCAGTCGCGTGTCCGAGCGCGACCGAGGGGGAGACCACCGCCCGATGAACCAGATCCTGTACGCCGGGGCCATCGGCCTGTTCCTGACACTGATCGGCACGCCGCTGCTGATCAAGCTGCTGGCCCGCAAGGGATACGGCCAGTTCATCCGTGACGACGGCCCGCGCGGCCACGCCGGCAAGCGCGGTACGCCCACCATGGGCGGCATCGCCTTCATCCTGGCCACCCTCGTCGCCTACGCCGCCACCAAGGTCATCACCGGCGAGAGCCCGACCTACCCTGGTTTCCTGGTGCTGTTCCTGATGGCGGGCATGGGTGTGGTCGGGTTCCTGGACGACTACATCAAGATCGTGAAGCGGCGGTCGCTGGGGCTGCGGGCCGGGGCCAAGATGGCCGGCCAGCTGATCGTCGGCATCGTGTTCGCCCTGCTCGCCATCCGGTTCGCGGATGACCGGGGCCAGACGCCGGCCTCCCTGAAGGTGTCGTTCGTCACCGACTTCGGCTGGACCATCGGGCCGGTGCTGTTCGTCGTCTGGGCCCTGTTCATGATCCTGGCCATGTCGAACGGGGTGAACCTGACCGACGGTCTGGACGGCCTCGCCACCGGCGCGTCGGTCATGGTCTTCGGCGGCTACACCTTCATCGGCCTGTGGCAGTTCCAGAACTCGTGCGCCAACGCCCTCGAACTCACCGACCCAGCTTCCTGCATAGAGGTGCGCGACCCGCTCGACCTCGCCGTCGTCGCGGCCGCGCTGATGGGCGCCTGCTTCGGGTTCCTCTGGTGGAACACCTCGCCGGCCAAGATCTTCATGGGCGACACCGGGTCCCTGGCCCTCGGCGGAGCCCTCGCGGGCCTCGCCATCTGCTCCCGGACCGAACTGCTCCTGGCCGTCCTCGGCGGGCTGTTCGTCCTGATCACCATGTCGGTGGTCATCCAGGTCGGCTCGTTCAAACTGACCGGCAAGCGCGTCTTCCGGATGGCCCCGCTCCAGCACCACTTCGAACTCAAGGGCTGGTCCGAGGTCCTGGTCGTGGTCCGCTTCTGGACCATCCAGGGCATCTGCGTGATCGCCGGCCTCGGCCTGTTCTACGCGGGGTGGGCGGCCGGCTGACCGACGACCGCGCGACGCGGGGCCGGCCGTAGCCGCCGGGGCCGGGCGCCCCGGCCGGTGCGGTGGGGCCGGGGTGGTGGGGGGCCAGGGTGGCCGCCCCCCATGCCGAGCCTTCCGCGCTAGGCGGCGTCGGGCTTCAGCCGGTACACCACGCCGCGGCGCAGCGGTCCCTCCGGCATGGCCGGGTCGTCGAAGTCCTCGACCGGGTCCCGGGTCATGCCGAGGCGGCGCATCACGGCCTGGGAGCGGAGGTTGGTGGCGGTGGTCACCGCGAGGATCTCCGGGAGGCGGAGGTGCGCGAAGCCGAAGTCCACGACCGCCCGCGCGGCCTCGGTGGCATAGCCGTGGCCCCACGCCGTGCGCGTGAGTCGCCAGCCGGCCTCCACCCCGGAGAACGGCATGTCCTCGTCCACCGGATCCAGCCCGGCGAAACCGACGAACCGCCCCGTCGACCGCACCTCCAGGGCCCACCACCCCCAGCCCCGCCGGTCGAGGTCGGCCTGGAAGCGGGCGGCGGACGCCTCGCTCTGTTCCTTCGTGAGGACGCCCGGAAAGTGCTCGCGCACCTCAGGGTCGGCGTTCATGGCCGCCCAGGGGGCGAGGTCGGACTCCTGCCAGTCGCGCAGAAGGAGGCGTTCGGTTCGCAGTTCGGGCATCGGGCGACGGTAACGCGATCACGGGGCGGGGGCGACCGGATTATGGGGGGGCGGCCCGCCACGCGCCCGATCACGCGCTGCCCAGCAGGGTCACCGGGTCGCCGATACGCACCGTGCCGGGTTCGAGGACGTCCAGGTACACCCCGACGCACGACAGCCGGCCCAGGTCGAGGACCGGTACGCGGTGTTCGCGGGCCACCGTGCGCATGATGGCGGGGTCGGCCGGCAACTCCTCCTGGGCCAGCGTGGGGACCACACACCGGGGTGTGGGCACCACGACACGGAAGAGGGCTCCCCCGATACGCAGAGACGCATGTGTCCAGGCGTCTTCGGGGAAGTCCGGCCCGTCGGGCAGGTCGACGACCAGATTGGGCCGGAAGCGGCGCGGGTCGAAGTCCCCGGTGGGACACGCGGTCCTCAGCCGGGCCAGGGCACTTGTGGTGACGAGGTGGACCGTGCCGTAGTCGAAGAAGGTCCCGGGTGCCACCCGGCCGGAGGTGATGGCCGCCCCGGTGGCGTCGGTGGTCGCCGTGCTCCGCAGGGCGGTCGGGACACCGCCCTCGTACTCGGGCACGACCCGCTCCAGCACACCGCCGTGTTCTCCTGGGATGTCCGACGGGGTGTTCGACAAGGAGACGTCGCGTCCCAGCAGTCGGGACAGCCGGGCGTCCAGGTCGGGGTCTCCGGCCGGCAGGGCCACGCCGTCCGGCAGCTCGACCGTGACCTCGCCGGTGCTGCCCAGCCTGCCGCCGCAGCGGAGCAACGGGCCCCACTTGCGGGGGTGCTTGACACTGCCGACCGTCCCCGCGCCGTCGAGAACGGCGAACACCCGGTCGCCGTGCAGCCCGCGCCCGGTGACCGCCACACCTGTCAAAGCCTCCCCGAGCATGGACTTCACCGGATACCGGCGCAACGCCGTCACAGTTCCCATGGAGCAATCATGGGCGCCGTCACACCGTCCTTCACAGCCCGCCGCTCGCCCCCAGATCGATGCGCACCGCCCGCAGGTGGTCGGTCAGCGGGCCGAGACCCACGTCCTGGCGGCGTTCGTCGACGGACTCGGGGTGGCGGATGGGGTACGGGAAGAGAGTGCCGGGATCGATGCGGGTGCCGTAGAACTGGGGCTGGTTCAGGGCGACGGCGCAGTGGTCGGCGATGTACGCGTGGTGCACCGCCGGGCAGCGGCCGTCCGCGGCGGCCTCGGCGATCAGGTCGCGGCAGGTGAGCTGGAATCCGAGGTCGGGGGAGTGCAGCAGGAGCATCAGGGCGGCCGTCGAGGCGGGTTCGCCGACCGACTCGGCGGTGGGCCAGCCGTGGCGGGCGACGATCGCGCGCAGGGCCTCGCCGTTGCCGGTGCGGCACGCGGCGATACGGTCCCGGGCCCGAGCGGTGGGCGCGGACCGGGCCTCCCGGGCCAGCCGCCGTTCGTCCTCGGCCCGGCGGACCAGCTCGGCGGCGAGCACCCGTTCGTGGGGCGACCCGGTGCCGGGCGTGGGTTCCGAGACGGGTTCCATGGCCGGGGCGCCCTTCACACCGGCTCCCGGACGGCGAGCGAGAACCACACCTTCTTGCCCGCGTCACCCGGTTCCGGCGGCTCGGTTCCCCAGTCGTCGGCCAGCGCGGAGACGATGGACAGCCCCCGCCCGGACTCGGCGGACGGGGACACCGTGCGAGGCCGGGGCGGCAGGGGCGAGGGGTCGGCGAGGGTGACGCGCAGTTCGCGTCCGGAGCACTCGAGGACCACGGCGATGGTGTCGGCGGGATCGGCGCTCGCGTGCCGGACCGCGTTGGCGAAGAGTTCGTCGGTGGCGAGGACCGCGTCGTCGAGGATCGCGGACAGCTTCCAGCGGGCGAGGTGGGCCGCCACGCTGCGCCGTACCCCGGCGGCGCACGACGGCCGCGCGGGTACCGCCATCCGGACGAGGCGGGACCTCTCGAGGGAGATCAAGGCAGCCTCACCGAGCCCGGGGACCGCCCCACCCCGCCGGCCGGGGCGTCGTGGACGCTCCACCCGGGGTCGTGCGCCGCCGCGGCAGGGTTCCGTCGGCGGGACGTGCCGACACTGACCGCCGTCATCGAGTTCCTCCACATCCATTGAAGGTGGTTGTCAGGAGTGTGTTGCGGGGGTGCTGTTCCTGGGGGTGCTGTTGTCGAAGACAACAGCACCCGGCACACAAAACGCCAGGTGGTGGAGGGGTTGTGCAGTTGCGGGTGCGTAGTGGCGCCTGCTGGATAGGTTCCCCACCATGGTGAACGTCGACGAGGTCCCGTCCCCGCGGGGGCGGTACGTCCCCGCCGGGTGGCCCGGCATGCGGGGCAAGAGGGTGGTGGTCACCGGGGGCACCCGGGGCCTGGGCGAGGGCGTCGTACGACTCCTGCTCGCCGAGGGAGCCCGGGTGGCGACCTGTGCGCGCCGGACGGCGGGACTGACGGCGCTCGGTGACTCCCTGGCCGGGGAGGAGCGTGCCCGGCTGTTCACCGACGCGCTCGACGTCACCGAGCCCGGACGGCTGGAGGACTTCGTCACCGCCGCGGTGAAACAGTTCGGCGAACTCCGGTGCGGCGTGACGCCGGACGGCCGGAACAGCACCCACGGCAGGGACGGCCGCGACGGCATGGACGGCCGCGACGGCACGGACCACCGCGACGGCACGGACCACCGCGACGACTCGGACGGTCTCGACGGCCTCGTGGCCTGTGTCGGCGGCTCCCGGGGCGGCACGTTCGAGCAGGCGAACGGTGCCGACTGGGAGGCCACCTGGGAGCTGAACGTCGGGCACACCGCCCGTCTCGTCCGCGCCGCGCTGCCGCACCTGCGCGCGGCCGGCGGCGGCTCGGTCGTGCTGATCGGCTCCGTCTCGGGCTGGAAGCCCGGTCCGCCTGCCCAGTACGGGGTGGCGAAGAGCGCCCTGATCCACCTGGCGGCCTCCCTGGCCCGTGAGTTGGGCCCGGACCACATCCGCGTCAACGCCGTGTCCCCCGGTTCCATGCTGATCCCGGGCCGCCGCTGGGGCCGGATGCGCCGGGAGGATCCACGGGCCTACGAGGCGTTCGTCGGGGCGGAGCTGCCGACCGGCGCGCCCGTCACCCCGCACGAGGTGGCCCGCACGGTGGTGTTCCTGCTCTCCGACTGGGCGACCGGGGTCTCCGGCGCCCACCTGCCGGTGGACCGGGCCCAGAACGCGCCCTCGCCGGACGGCTACTGAAGCGGGTGTCCGTGACGTGCCCATCTCAGGCGGCCGCCCCCAGCACCACCTGCGACCGGCGCTCGAAGTCCTGGACGAGCGGCTCGTGTCGGCGGGACGCCAGCCGGCCCCGGAAGTCACGGAGGGCCTGGATGGACCGCTCGCTGTGCACACCGCTGAGTGCTTCGAGCGCGTCCGTGGCCGTGGCGACGGCCTCGTCGAGGCGGTTCTGCTGGAGATGGGCCGTCGCGAGCACGGAACGGCTGATGGCCTGGCGCCGGCGGCGGTCGGCGTGGGCACGCACCGACGCACTCGCGGTGTGCTCGGCCTGCGCGGCGAGGCCCAGGTCACGGAAGCAGAGCGCGGACTCGGCCTGGAGGTAGTGGTGGTCGAGGAAGCGCACCCAGGGCGACTCCTCGGCGGCGCCCCGGCTCGCGTCGAGCTGCTTCTCGGCGGCGCGCAGCGCCTCGGCGGTCTCCCGGGGCCGGCCGAGTGCCGCGTGGCCGCGCGCGGACATGGCGTGCAGCCGCATCAGGCCCAGGGGACTGCCGGAGTCCTTGGCGGTGGCGACCCCGGCCCGGGCCAGCGCCACACCCTCGTCGGGGCGGCCCAGACTGGTCGCCAGATGGGACAGCCCCGCCAGGATCTGCCCGCCCAGGACATGGTCGCGGCCCTCCGCGCAGAGCCTGAGCCCCTGCGTCATGTACCGCTGGGCCAGGCCGTACTCCCCGGCGTCGTACGAGCTCCAGCCCGCCATGGCGGCCAGCCGGGCGGCGGCCGCGAACAGCTCGCGGCGGTGGCGCGGGGTGATGCCGCGCTGCTGGAGCAGGGGGATCACCTCGGTGGTGAGGTACTGCACGATGCTCGTGCGGATCCCGCCGCCCCCGTAGTGGTTGTCCATCTCGTCGAGCATGCGGAGCATCGCGTGGACCTGCTCCACCGGCCCGCCACCCGACGCCGGCGCGGGCCGGGGCGCGTCACGGCTCTCCACCAGCCAGAGCAGCCAGGCCCGTTGGGGGTTCGTCAGGGCCCCCGGCACGAACGGCACCGCACCGAGCAGACTGCGCCGCGCGATGTCGGTGGAGCCCAGTTCGGCCAGGGTGTGCAGGGTCTCCGCCACGTTCTCGACGTACATCAGTGCCCGTCCCGTCACCGGTCGTCCGCGGTCGAGCGGGAAACCGAGGTCGGCCGGAGTGAGCGCGCGGCCCAGCCGTTCGCCGAGGACCGCGGCGATCAACTCCGGTGTGTTGCCCCGTGGTTGCTGGCCCTGGAGCCAGCGGGTGACGGAGGCCTTGTCGTAGTTGGTCTGGGCGCCCTGGCAGCGGCCCAGTTCGTTGACCCGCAGGGCCAGCGACGCGTACGAGCAGCCCGCCTCCTTGAGGGCTGTGGCCAGCGGCTTGTTGGGCCCCCCGGCCCCTTTGACCGGGCTCCTTGGTAATCCGTTCGTCACGGCGGCCATCCAGGTCTCGCATCGTGTCGGCGCGCGGCTTGACCCCTGCCCGCCGTGGCGCCAACTCCTGGGCGGGCCGGAGGAGTTCGAGGGACCTTGCGCAGCGTGTGCGGTAGGTCACTCGATCACTATGGTGGCCGAACGACTCAGCCCGCAACCTGCGTTCTGATAATTTCAGAATGAATCGCGAGGACCTGTCCGTGTCAACGGATCGCGTGGCACACTGCACGCTGTGAATCCCGCCCCGGGAGGTTGCACGTGAGTGAGACCCGCTCAGGAGGGAGTGCTCCTGCGGCGCCCACGGTCCTGCGTATGGTCCTCGGCAAACGGCTCCGCCAGCTGCGGGAGCGGGCCGGTGTGTCCTTCGACGACGCGGCCCGCGCCATCGAGGTCACCGCCCTGACGGTCCGCCGCATGGAGAAGGCCGAGGTCGGCCTGCGTATCCCCTACGTGAAGGAGCTGCTGCGCACCTACGGGGTCGCCGGCGCCGAGATCGAGGACTTCCTCTCCCTCGCCCGCGAGGCCAACCAGCCCGGCTGGTGGCACAAGTTCCGCGACGTGCTGCCCGAGTGGTTCAGCGCGTACGTGAGCCTGGAGAGCGAAGCCGCCGTCATCCGGCTCTACGAACCCCAGTACGTCCCCGGCCTGTTGCAGACCCACGACTACGCGGCCGCCCTCATCCGGGTCGGCTTTCCCAACGCGAGCCCCGAGGAGGTCGAACGGCACGTCGCCCTGCGCCTGAGACGCCAGGACCTGCTGGTCAAACCCGAGGCGCCGGCCATCTGGGCCATCCTCGACGAGACCGTGCTGCGCCGTCCGGTGGGCGGCCCGGACGTGATGCGGGAGCAGATCGACCGGCTCGTAGAGGCGACGGAACGGCCCAAGGTCAGGATCCAGATCATGCGGTTCGCGGCCGGGCCGCACCCCGGGGCGTACGGCCCCTTCCACTACTTCCGCTTCGGCTTCTCCGAACTCCCCGACATCGTCTACACCGAGGGTCTCGCGGGCGCCCAGTACGTCGACCAGCCCGCGGACGTCGTGACCTATCTGGAGGTCCTCGACCGGATGTCCGTGCAGGCGGAACCGGTGGCTCGGACCAGGGACATCCTGGCGGCACTACGCAAGGAGTTGTGACACATGGCAAGGACACCCGACAGCCCCGTCCACAGCGGCATGCCTGCTCCCGAACTCGGCGCCGAGGGCTGGCGCAAGCCCTGGAGCGGTACGAACGGCGGTTCCTGCGTCGAGGCCAAGCGGCTGCCCGACGGCCGGGTCGCCTTCCGGCAGTCCACCGATCCCGAGGGCCCCGCGCTGGTGTACTCGCGGGACGAGATGGTGGCGTTCCTGGAGGGGGCGAAGGCGGGGGAGGCGGACTTCCTCATCGCCTGAGGGCTCGGGGGTTCGGGTGCGTCGGCGGGTGCGGGTG
>NZ_JARGEE010000319.1:0-10697 GCF_033794485.1 Streptomyces sp. MB09-02B | reverse complement strand
CGCCAAGTCGACTGGCACTTCACCACCGACGACGCACGCGTGAAACTACGCCACCTCTACCCAACCGCACAGCGAAATTAAGCCGCGACGATCTACTAGGGCCAGCTGGATGGGAGGCAGGTCATGACTGTCGTCGTCGTGCTGGTGGCGAGCGAGGAGGACGTGGAGCCACTGCGCCGGTGAGTGCGGCTGTCGTGTACGGAGCAGGGCATCTATTTGCCCGCGCTTGCCAAGATCGCACGGCTGAGCGGGCCTACCGGATCAACCGCGTTCCAGGTCGACACAAATGAAGCCGCAGCCGCAGTGCGCCGGCTGGTGGTCGAAGGTCTATTCGCGGGGCCGCGCGGGCAGTACGTGAACGAGTACAGCGCCAAGCAGCATCACCGACGCATCCATTGAGCCCCGTGCCCTGAAGTCCTCGACCGTATCCGGGAAACCGTGTGATTTCGCCGGACTGGACTCGTCGAGATGATGTATCAGGATCTTCTGTGCCGGATCCAGTGACGCGTGGGTACGGAGCGCCGAGGGATGTAGGGAGGCCCGGCACCATTGTTGGGTAGGTGGTGGGGCCGTCCATGGCGACAGCAGTCGCTGCCCCTGGAGGGCACGCCTATGGCGACCGGTGCTCGCTCCGTGGTGGCAGCGGGGGACATCGGTCTGGTCGTCACGGGCGACGGCAATCAGTTCCAGTTTGTCGCCTCCCCACAGCGCGTCGCGACGTCCAACTACCGCTACCAAGTGGAGTCCCTGGCAACCGCCGAGTTTCGTTCCGCCCTGTTGCAGTGCGGCTCGGTATGACAAGCCCCGCACCGGCTCGCCGTTGCCGGTGGGAGCATGTCGCGGGCTTACTTCACCCACGGGTCAGTCGCGTTTCCTCGGTTCCGAGTAGTCGTGGAAGCCGCGCCCGGACTTTCGTCCGAGCAGCCCGGCCTCCACCATGCGCAGCAGCAGCGGAGGCGCGGCGTGCAGGGGTTCCTTGAAGTCGGCGTACATCGCGTCGGCGATCGCCCCGAGGGTGTCCAGGCCGATCAGGTCGGCCAGACTCAGCGGGCCCAGGGGGTGGGCGCAGCCGAGGACCATCCCGTTGTCGATGTCCTCCGCAGAGGCGAAGCCGGACTCCACCATGCGGATCGCGGAGAGCAGGTACGGCACCAGGAGGGCGTTCACCACGAACCCGGCCCGGTCCTGGCAGCGGATCACCTGCTTGCCGAGCACGTCGGTGACGAACTGCTCGGCGCACCGCTGGGTCTGCGTACTCGTCAGCAGTGACGGCACGATCTCCACCAGGTCGAGGACGGGGACAGGGTTGAAGAAGTGCACCCCGATCACCTGGTGCGGGCGTGTGGTGGCCATGCCCAGTTTCATGATGGGGAGGGACGAGGTGTTCGACGCGAGCAGCGCGTCCTCGCGGAGGACGATCCGGTCGAGCTCGGCGAACAGTTCGACCTTGGTCTCCTCGTCCTCCGTCGCCGCCTCCACCAGCAGGTCCCGGTCGGCCAACTCGGTGAGGTCGGGGCTGACCCGGATGCGGGCCAGCGCGGTGTCGCGTTCCTCGCCGGTGAGCTTGCCACGCCGTACGCCCCGGTCGAGCGAGGTGGTGATCCGGACCCGTCCGGCAGCGGCCGCGTCCGGACTCACCTCGTGGACGACCACGTCCAGCCCGGCCCGGGCGCACACTTCGGCGATGCCCGCACCCATCAGACCGCAGCCGATGACACCGACCCGACGGACGTCGGCGCCCGGCGCACCACTCACCGGAAGGCCGCCTGCCCCGTCAGAGCCTGGCCGATCATGAGGGTGTGCATCTCGACGGTGCCCTCGTAGGTGAGGATCGACTCCAGGTTGTTGGCGTGCCGGATGACCGGGTACTCCAGTGAGATGCCGTTGGCGCCCAGGACGGTGCGGGCGGTGCGGCAGATCTCCAGTGCGGCGCGGGTGTTGTTGAGCTTGCCGTAGCTGACCTGCTCGGGGCGCAGGCCCCGGTCGTCCTTGATGCGGCCGAGGTGGAAGGCCATGAGCGTGCCTTTGGCCAACTCCAGTGCCATGTCGGTCAGTTTGGCCTGGGTCAGCTGGAAGGAGCTGATCGGGCGGTCGAACTGGACCCGGTCGCCCGAGTAGGCCAGCGCCGCCCGGAAGGAGGACCGCGCGGCGCCCATCGCGCCCCACGCGATGCCGTAGCGCGCCTCGTTGAGGCAGGACAGCGGCCCGCGCAGTCCCCGTACCTCGGGCAGCACGGCGGAGCCGGGGAGTCGTATCGAGTCGAGTACCAGCTCGCTGGTCACCGAGGCCCTCAGGGACATCTTGTGCTTGATGGCGGGTGCCGAGAAACCGGGGGTGTCCGTGGGGACGACGAAGCCGCGTACGCCGCCCTCGGTGCGGGCCCAGACGATGGCCACGTCGGCTACCGAGCCGTTCGTGATCCACATCTTGCGCCCCTCCAGGAGCCAGTCGTCGCCGTCCCGGCGGGCGGTGGTGCGCATGCTGCCGGGGTCGGATCCGGAGTCGGGCTCGGTGAGTCCGAAGCAGCCGATGGCGGTGCCGGCCGCGAGCGGAGGCAGCCATTGCGTCTTCTGCTCCTGGGAGCCGAAGGCGTGGATCGCGAACATGGCCAGCGAGCCCTGGACCGACACCAGGGACCGCAGCCCGGAGTCCGTCGCCTCCAGTTCCAGACAAGCCAGGCCGTAGTCGACAGCGCTCATCCCCGCACAGCCGTAGCCCTCCAGGTGCATGCCCAGCAGGCCGAGGTCGCCGAGTTCCTTGGTCAGGCCGCGGATGTCCTCGATCTCGCCCTGTTCGAACCACTCGGCGATGTGCGGTTCGACGCGCCGGTCGCAGAAGGTGCGTACGGCATCGCGTACGGCACGCTCGTCCGCCGTCAGCAGGCTGTCGAGTTCCAGCAGGTCGAGGGGGTCGGCCGGGCGTGGGGAGGGCGAGGTGTGCATCAGGTCTCCAGAGGTCGGGAGGGGGAGAGGAGGAGGCCGTCGGTCAGGGGAGTACCGACGGCCTCCGGTCAGGAGTCGGCCGTCAGATCGTCAGGTCGCTCAGGTCGCTCACGCGGTGGCGGTCGGACTGATGATGAAGTTGCTGAAGCCGCCGTTGCGGTGGGCGATGCCGCCGATGGCGTCGTTGACCTGCTCCAGCGGGAACACCTGGTGTTCGAGCGGGCTGAGATCCAGCAGGCCCCCCTCGACCATGTCGGCCATGACCTGGCCCTCGCCGGAGGTGAACCACGCCGAACCGATCAGCCGCAGCTGCTGGTCCATCATGCGGTGGATGTCGATGGGCAGGTCACCCGCGACGGCGCCGATGTTCACCGCGATGCCGCCGCGCGCCATGGCGCGCATGCCGGCCCGGAAGGTCTCGTGCGGGGCGCCGGGGCCGAGCGCGTCGATGTAGATGTCGACGCCGTAGCCGTCGGTCTGCTCGTGGATCCACTCGTCGGCCGGGCCGTCGTCGAGGGAGTGCAGGTTCAGCCGACCGTTCGCCAGTTTGCCGACCTGGTCGAGCAGGTTCTTGTCGCGGCCGGTGCCGTACACGCGGGTCAGGCCGAGGGCGGGGGCGAGGAGCGCGGCGCCGATGCCCAACGTGCCGCTGATGCCGTTGACGAGGATGGTCTTGCCCGGGCCCGCCCCGGCCTTGCGGAGAGCGGAGTACATGGTGCCGAGGTAGCCGAAGCGGGCGGCCGCGTCGAACGACAGTGCGTCGGGCAGCTTCACCAGGCTGTAGGCGGGCGCCACCATGTACTCGGCGAGGCCGCCCTGGTAGCGGTCGAGCAGGTCGAGCGCGGTCGGTGAGAAGCCGAAGTATCCGGCGAAGGCGTAGCTGGCGCAGTTGATCGAGTCGTCGTGACGACAGGACCGGCACGATCCGCAGGAACGGCCCGGGTTGACGTACACCCGGTCGCCCGGCTGGAAGGCGTGGACGCCCTCGCCCACGGCCTCGACCACGCCCGCCGGGTCCAGTCCGAAGATCGCCGGAAGGGTCGGCAGGGGACTGTGCGGGAACCAGGTCGTCCACATGTGCAGGATGTTGGCCAGGTTCGGGACGATGTTGACGGCGTGGACGGCCACGCGGACGTCACCGGGGCCGGGTTCGGGGACGGGGAGTTCCTCGATCCTCATCGGCTCGCCGACGGCGTGCATCCGCGCGGCTCGCATGGTCGCACTCATGGCGTCTCCTCGGTTGTAGGGCAGGGGAGACGGCGCCGGCTCGGGCGCGGTCTCGGGGAGGTGTGGAGGGTGGGTCAGTTGTCCAGCAGCGTCGTCAGCCGCGCGCGCTGCAGCTTTCCGGTGGCCCCACGGGGGAGTGCGGGGACGACGCACAGGCGCCGGGGCCACTTGTGCCGGGCGAGCCGGCCGTCGAGGTGACCGCGGACGTCGTCCAGGGTCGGCGTGGCCGAGTCGGTGACGAGGAAGGCGGTCACCACCTCGCCCCAGACCGGGTCCGGCGCCCCGGACACGGCTACCTCGACGACACCGGGGAGGTCGGCGAGGGCGTTCTCGACCTCGGCGGGATCGACGTTCTCCCCGCCGGTGATGATGGTGTCCTTGACCCGGCCGACGACCGAGAGGCGGCCCTCCGCGTCGATCCGTCCGCGATCCCCGGTGCGGAACCAGCCCTCCCGGTCGGTCACGGGTACCGTTCCGGCGGCGGTCCAGTACGCGTCCGCCACCGACGGCCCCCGCACCCAGATCTCCCCCGGGAAGCCGGCCCGGGTCGTCGCCCCGGTCTCGTCCACGGTCCTCAACTCGACCTGGGGGAACGGCGATCCGGTGGAGTCCGCCGTCTCGTCGAGTGCGGAGTACGTCACGCCGGCGCTGGTCTCCGTCAGCCCGTAGGAGTTGACCACACCGATCCCGCGGGCCCGGAACTGCTCGCGGGTGGCGGTCTGGGCCGGTGATCCGCCGGACAGGATCCACCGCAGGCCGTCCAGATCGCCACTGCCGAAGCGGGGGTGGCGGGCCAGCAGGGCGGACATGGCCGGTACGGCGAAGGCGCAGGTGACCCGGTGGTCGCGGACCAGGTCCATGAACAGGTCGGGGTCGAAGCGCGGGGCCAGGATCACCGTCCCGCGCCGTGCCCAGGTGTACTGCGGAAGCCCGCCGAGCACGGCGACGTGGGCCAGCGGTGTGGAGACGAGGGCGGTGTCGTCCTCGCTGACGGGCAGTCGTGACAGCCCGCCCGCCATGCTCCAGTACAGGTTGTCGTGGGTCAGCGCGACGCCCTTGGGGCGGCCGGAGGTGCCGGACGTGAATGCGATGATCGCGATGTCGGAGCCGGTCGGGGGCTCTCCGGCGACGGGCGCGGACGGCTCGTCGTCGACGTGCAGGTCGTCCCATGTCAGCCGGATGCCCGTCCCGTCCGGGAATCCCTCGCCGCCCACCACCGCGCGCGGCGCGGTTTCCTCGCAGACGACGGTGAGCTCGCCCTCGGTCACCTGCGGGTGCAGCGGCACGAGCACCGCCCCCATCCGCGTCACCGCGAACAGCGTGATCAGGGCCTCGGGCCGGGCCGCGCCCTGCATCACCACGCGATCGCCCTTGCGCACCCCGTACTTGTCGAGGCGGGCCACGGTCCGCCGTACGGCCAGGTCCAGTTCGGCGTAGGTCCAGGTCCGGTCCTCGAAGACGAGGGCGGTCCGGGACCCGGCCTCGGCCGCGGTGGTGACGAGGTGGGCGCCGAAGGTGCTGGTCATGTCCTCGCCTCCGATGCGCGTCTCGCCCGGGCGAGAATGCTCAGGGTCGTGCCCGCCAGGTCGTCGGTGGAGATCGGTGTCCCCCGCTCCAGCAGCCGGCGGGCGGCCAGATGTTCGGCGGGCCAGTTCAGGGTCTCCACGGCCACCAGCAGACCGTCGCGGAAGGCGTACCCGGCCAGCCGCTGTGGGGAGTCACCGGGTGCGAGGCGCACCTCGTCGGTGGGAGAACGCAGCCCTGCGATCTGTAGCTTGAGGTCGCCCTGGTCGCTCCAGAACCACGGCAGGCTCTCCTGCGTGGAGGGTGAGCCGGCGATGCGTCGGCCGACCAGTGTTCCCTGGTCGATGGCGTTCTGCACGGACTCCAGCCGGATCGGCCCCGGTGCGCGCGGATGCGGGTGGCGGGCGCAGTCGCCGACGGCGGAGATCCGGGGATCGGTGACCGAGCGCAGCTGCTCGTCCACCAGGACGCCGTCCGCCACGGCCAGTCCGGCCTCCCGCGCCAGGTCGTCCCGGGGGAGGGCGCCGATGCCGTAGACGACGAGGTCGGCGGGCAGGATCTCGCGGTCCGTGACGACCTGCGCCACCCGGCCCGGTCCCTTGAGGGCCCGTACGCCCGTCCCGGTCAGGATGCGGACACCGGCCCGCTCGTGCCGTTCCCGTAGAGGGGTCTCCACCTCCGGTGACAGGGCCCGGCTCAGCAACCGGTCGGCCAGCTCCACCACGGTCACGCGTGCGCCGCGTGCCAGCGCGACCCGGGCCAGCTCCAGGCCGATGAATCCGCCGCCCACGACGACCACGTCACGGGCCGTGGTCAGCGCGCGGCCGATGGCCAGGGCGTCGTCGAGGGAGCGCAGGGCGTGGACGCCGTCGAGCTCGGCGCCGGGGACGGGCAGCGGACGGTTGCGGGCGCCGGCGGCCAGGACGAGGTGGGCGTAGGGAACGCGGGACCCGGTGCGGGAGACGACCGCGCGGGCGGCGGTGTCGAGGGTGACCACGTCGTCCCCGAGCCGTAGGTCGATGTTCCGCTCGCGGTAGAAGGACTCCGGCACCAGCTCGACGCGCAGGCTCTCCGGCGAGGTGTGGGCCTTCTTCGACAACGGCGGCCGCTGGTAGGGCAGATGGGGCTCGGCGGCGAACACGGTGAGGGGGCCGTCGTAGCCGGAGGCGCGCAGTGTCGACACGACGCTGAATCCGGCCTGTCCGCCGCCGACGACGACCACGCCCGTCGAGCTGGTCATACCTGCTCCTCGGGTACGTGGACGACCAGGCCGTCGAGGGCGTCGGAGAGGTGGATCTGGCAGCTGAGCCGGCTGGTGGGCCGGCGTTCGGCGGCGGTGAAGTCCAGCATCTCGTCCTCGACGTCGTTCGGCGGTCCCGCCAACTCCGCCTGTGACAAGGCGACGTAGACGTGGCAGGTGGCGCAGGCGGCGTTGCCGCCGCATTCGGCGACGATGCCCTCGACGCCGCCGGAGACGGCCGCCTGCATGAGCACGGTCCCCGAGGCGGCGACGACTTTGCGTTCGGTCCCGTCGGGCAGCTGGAAGATGACGGTGGGCATGAAGTCCTCCCGGTGGGGACGGCTCAGGCGGCTCTACCTTCGTGATCCGGGTGATCGAGCCAGGTGTGGAACGGGGTGGCCCGGGGGCGCTGGTGGGGCTGTCAGGCGGATGTCCGCCAGGTGACGTCGAGCGAGGTGAGTCCGCGGAAGACCCAGCCCTCCAGGCCGTCCCCGGCGGAATTGCCGTCGGACGCCGTCGCGGATTCGGCGAGGCGGAGTCCCTTCAGGCGGCTGAAGACCAGGGGCCAGGCGACGGCGCTGACCTCGTGGCGCGCGATCCACGCGCCCATGCAGAAGTGCGGTCCGCCGCCGAAGGCCAGGTGGGGGCGGTGCGGGCGGTCGAGATCGAACTCGTCGGCCGCTCGAAGACCGACTCGTCGCGGTTGCCCGAGGCGATGACGAGGGCGACACGGCTGCCCGCGGGCAGGGTGACGCCGGCGATCTCGTAGTCCCGCGTGAGCTGGCGGGGGTACATGCCGATCGGCGAGATCCAGCGGGCGGTCTCCTCGAAGACCCGCTTCCAGGCCGCCGGGTCCTTGAGCACGCGCTCCAGTACCTCGGGGCGGCGCAGCAGGGCCCAGGCACCGACGCCGAAGACGTCACGCGGCTCGTTGCCGATGATGACCTTGACGTTGTTCTGGATCTCGGCGAGCGCGATCGGCTCGGCCGCGTGGACCATGGAGGAGATCACCGAGCCGTCGGGTGCGCCCCGGACCGCGTCGGCCGCTCTGCCACCGCGTCCTCGATTCCCCGGGTGGCCCGCTCCGCGCGCAGCCAGATGTCCGGGTCGTCGGCGTAGTTGCTGTTGCCGGCCATCATGGCCCGCGACCAGTCGGCGACGTTGTGGGCGCTCGTGTGACGCATGCCCAGCACCAGGGCCAGGTTGGCGGCGACGAGCGGTTCGGCAAAGTCGCGGACGAGGTCGGCGTCGCCGCGGCCGGAGATCTTGTCGAGCAGCGCGTGCGCGGTGCGCTCGAACGAGGCGGCCCATCGGTCGCGGACCTGGCGGGGCCGGGTGGGCGGTTCGGCCGCGGCCCGCAGACGCCGGTGGTCCGGGTCGTCCTCGCGGAGCATGTTCGGGCCGACCGTGCGCAGCAGCAGCGAGCCGTCCTCGCGGGAGCTGAAGACCTCGGGCAGTTTCTCGGCGTGGACGATGTCGTCGTACCGGGTGAGCAGGTGCCGTCCCACGGAGGGGACCCAGGCGAGCGGGGCGGTGCGGCGCAGCTCGGCATAGGCGGGGTAGGGGTCGCGGCGCAGCTCGGCGAGGTCGAGCTCGACGACGGGCGCGCCGGGCGCCGCGGTCGTCGGGGCGCTCATGAGGTGACTCCCGCACCAATCAGGACGAAGAACACCGTGGCGGGCTCCGTGCCGAGGTTGCGCCAGGCGTGCCGGGTGGCGTTCTGCACGATGATGTCGCCGGGCTTCAGCGCCGCGGTCTCGCCGCCGTCGAGGTCGAGGACGACCTCGCCGCTCAGGACGACGCCGTAGTCCACGGTGGGCGTGGTGTGCATGCCGGGGTTGTCGGGCTCGAAGAGCTCGGCGAGGCCGGGGCTGGCCTCCAGCTGCTCGGCCGCCGCGGCCGCGGGGTCCCAGCCCGGGTCGGCGTAGACGTCGGCCGGCGGGAAGGTGACGGTCAGCGCCACGGTCTCGCCCGGAGCGGGTACGAAGGACGTGAGGGACGCCGTCGGGTCGGCCGACGGGACGGCGGGGGTGGCCGTGTTCCACACCACCGACCGGGCGAAGCCGACGGTGTGGGTGAACTGAAGGGTGCGCGGCGGCTCGCCGTCACTGACGATCACGGGCTTCCCGCTCGGGCTGACACCGGTGACGACTCGACGGACCATGATTCTCTCCCTTGAGAAACCAACCAACTGTTAGATATTTGACGGTAAGGGTTCTGACTTTTCTGGCTGATCGCGGGCATCATGCTCCGGCGGCTCCGGGCACGAGTCGGTGGGGGCGGTTCCCCGGGCCCGGTCATTCCGCGGGCGGGGTCTCCTGGTTGACCAGCGTACGCAGCAGGTGGACCAGTTCACTGAGCTGATCGTCACGCAGTACGGAGGTCCAGGCCCGCTCGCGCCCGGTCTGCGCCTGGATGGCGAGCCGCAGCGTCTCCCGGCCGTCCGGGGTGAGCTCGACGAAGAGCTGACGACGGTCGGTCTCGACGCGTTCCCGGGTGACCAGACCCCTGTTCTCCAGAGTCGCCAGCGCACTCGAGATGCTGGCGCGGGTGGACCCCGAGACCCGGCCGATGTCCTGCTGGCCGAGCGGACCGTAGATCCACAGAGCGTTCAGGATCCGGAAGCCCGCCCAGGTCAGACCGAGCGGCCGGTGCACGTGCTTCTCGAAGTCCTTGGTCAGCCGGGCTTCGAGGCGGGTGAGGTCGGTGACCATCTCGATCGCGTCGAGGTCCCGCGGATCGGTCGTGCCCAGCTCGCGATGATGGTGGCGCAGGAGCTCGGAGAACTCCCTCGTCCGGCTGGCGCCCGTCGTGCCCGGCTCGCGCACGGTGTCCGTCACGATCTCCCCGCCTTCCTTCGAACTCAACCGGCGATGACCGGGTTGACCATAGTGCCGACGCCGGTGACCTCGGTGCGCAGGACCTTACCTCCGGTGAGGTAGAGGCGAGGTGTGCGGCGGACGCCGCAGCCGGCCGGGGTGCCGGTGAAGATCAGGTCGCCCGGCTCGAACGTCACCCGCTTCGACAGCCAGGCGACCAGTTCGGGCACGCTGAAGATGAGGTCGGAGGTACGCCCGCGCTGCACCTCCAGGTCGTCGACCCACCCGGCCACCTCGATGTCGTCCGGGTCCTCGAACTCGTCGAGGGTCACCAGATACGGGCCGATCGGGCTGAAGGTGTCGTACGACTTGGGCAGCGTGAACTGGTTGATCGGCTTGCGCCACTGCTCGCGGCGGTCGCTGACGTCCTGGCCGGCGGTCACGCCCGCCACGTGCGCCCAGGCGTCGGCCTCGGGGATGTTCTTGCCGGTGCGGCCCATGACGACCACGAGTTCGGCCTCGTAGTCGACCTTGTCGTACTGCGGCTCCACGACGATCGCGTCGTAGGGGCCGACCACGGACGAGGCGAACTTGGCGAACACCGACGGTTCGTCGGGGACCGGGAGGTTGGACTCCTCGGCGTGCGCCCGGTAGTTGAGGGCGACCCCGATGGCCTTGTACGGCTTGGCGACCCGGCCCAGCTCGCGCGGGTCGAACTCCTGCCAGTCCGCCTGCGCGGCCCGCTCGGCGAGGGTGCGCAGTTCGTCGTGGAGGGACAGGTCGGAGAGCACCTCCAGGCGGGGCTCGATCGCTCCCTTGCTCGCGTTCGCGATGTCGAGGGCACGGTCGTCGCGCACGACGACGGGGCGGCCGGCGAGGTTGGCGAGCTTCATGCGGACACTTCCTTCGGAACGGCTCGGCCGGCGGGCCGGGGGAGGGGGAGGG
>NZ_JARGEE010000318.1:0-10749 GCF_033794485.1 Streptomyces sp. MB09-02B | reverse complement strand
GGCGACATCACGCCTCCCCTCCCGTCCTCCCGCCGCGCGGGGATCCTCTCCCCGGGTGCCCTTCCGCCGCGCGAGGCCCTGCGGCTGCGGATCCGCTGGGTGCAGGAGCTGCAGGTCAGGTTGGTGCGGGAGGCAGCGCGCAGGTTGCTCGTCCGGGGTGTGCTGGGTGAGGTCCGGCGGGTGGGGCTGCTGCGGTGGAAGGAGTTCGTGGGCGCGCTGGAGGCCGGTGGGCTGCCGGGGGACTTCGCGGAACGGCTGCCTCGGGCCGCGTCCGCTCCGCTCCCGGACCGGTTCCGGCTCGCGGAGGGCGGTGTCGTCGTCGCCGAACGCACCGCCGGGCGTCACGGCGCGGGAGACGGGGACGGCGGCCGGGGTGTGTCCGGTGGCAGGGGCGTGGGCATGGTGTGGGACGGCGAGGGGACCGGGCCGCAGGACGCCGTGCTGGTGGTCCGGACGCTCGATCCGGCGCTGGCCCCGCTGCTGCCGCGCATCACGGGGCTGGTGGCGCAGACGGGCAGCCCGTTGTCCCATCTCGCGGTGCTCGCCCGGGAGTTCGGGGTGCCGGCCGTGGTGGGTGTCGACGACGCGGTGCGCCGTTTCCCGCCGGGGACCCGGGTGACGGTCGACGGTGGCTCCGGCGACGTGCGGGCGGAGGGGTCGTGATGCGGCGCCTCGCCTACCTCTTCGGGGGCGCGGCGGCCGTCGGCGCGGGCGTCTACTTCGTCGTCTACCTCTACCGGTGGCAGTGGCAGCGGGCGATCCTCAGCGGGGTGTTGCTCCTGATCGTCGGGGTGCTGCTGCTCGGGCTCGTGCTGCTGGGGCGGCTGGCGCGGATCGAGGAGCGGATCAGGGAGAGCGAACGGCGGCAGCAGGACGCGTTGGCCAGGCTGCGGCAGACGCGCACCGGTGAGCGTGGCGACCGGTTCCGCTGGCTGGAGGATCCGGCGAGTCGTACGTATGTCTTCGTGCCCGTGCTGTTGATCACCGGTGTGGTGCTGTCGGGGATCGCCTGGCTGGTGCAGCGGGTCGCGTCGGTCACGGCCCGGCCGGCGGCGGAGCGGCACCTCGCCGGGCGGCTGGCGGTGCTCACCGCGCCCGATCCGGCGCCGGACGCCGATCTGGAGGACACGGCTGCGCCCGGCGGCGGCCAGGGGCGGGGGCGGGCAGCGCGGCTGATCACCGTCGGCGTCGGCGTCGGCCTGCTGGTGTCGCTGGTGGTCGGGCTCGCCGACCTCACCCAGACCAGGAAGGAGGAGCGGAACGGGGCCGAGGCGACGTCCGTACTGGTCCGGGTGGACATGCGAGGTGTTCCCCCGAGCGCCGAGCGGCAGTCCATGGCCGCTTCACAGGCGTGGGAGCGCTGTCGTAACTCCACGTCGGTGCCGTTGCGGCGGACCACGCTCGGCGAGCTCGGCGACGGGCTGTTCGCGGGGGTCGTCCGCCCGTCCCTGACCGATCACGACCGTCTGCGGTTGCGCGGCTGCCTGGAGGACGCCGACGTGGACCGTGCCCATCTCACCGTGGTGGGCATCGGTGACGCGGACGAGCCGTGATCTCCGAGGATCAGCCGATCGAACAAGAACACCGCAACCACCGCAATCACCGCAATCACCGCAATCACCGCAAATGACGTGAGGTGGCACACAAACAGACAGAACGCTTACGTCGGGCGGGCTACGATGCCGGACAGACCCCCGTCCCCAACCCCCCGGGCCCGGACCCGGTCCCGGGCGAGCCCAAGCCGGGCCCGCTGTCGTAGGGGAGTGGGCCGAGCGGTGGACAGAGCGGTGGACAGAGGCGTGTGGCCCGGCGTGAACTGCTCACGCCGGGCCACAGGAAGAAGGTTCAGGGGCTCGGGGAACCGCGTGACCCGCCACGACCGACCCGCGGTCGCCGACGGATCAGCACCTCCACCTCCTGGGACCGAACCCCGGTCAGACGGTCCTCAGGCCTCGACCTCGTCGCGGCCCTGCCCCCACAGCGTGTGGAACGACCCCTCCCGGTCGACCCGGCGGTACGTGTGCGCCCCGAAGAAGTCCCGCTGTCCCTGCGTGAGCGCCGCGGGCAGCCGCTCGGCGCGCAGCGCGTCGTAGTACGCCAGCGCCGCCGCGAACCCGGGAGTGGGCACGCCCTGGCGGGTCGCCGCGACGAGCACCTCGCGCCAGTCGTCCTGCGCCGCCGCGATCTCCTGGGCGAACGTCTCGTCGGAGAGCAGGCTCGGCAGGTCGGGCCGGGCGTCGTACGCCGCGCGGATCCGGTCCAGGAAGGCCGCCCGGATGATGCAGCCGCCACGCCAGATCGAGGCGACCTTGCCCAGGTCGATGTTCCAGTCGTACTCGACGCGCGCGGCGTCGATCTCGTGGAAGCCCTGGGTGTACGACACGATCTTGGAGGCGTACAGCGCCTGCTCGACCCGGTCGGCGAAGGCGCCCGCCTCGGCCGCGCTGAGCGGTGTCGCCTTGGGACCGGCCAGCGAACGCGAGGCGTCGCGCAGCGCGGCGTGGCCCGACAGCGAGCGCGCGAAGACGGCCTCGGCGATACCGGACACCGGAACGCCCAGGTCCAGCGCGATCTGGACGGTCCAGCGGCCGGTGCCCTTCTGCTCGGCCTGGTCGACGACCACGTCCACGAACGGCTTGCCGGTGGCCGCGTCCACGTGCGCCAGCACCTCGGCCGTGATCTCGATCAGGTACGAGTCGAGGCGCCCGGTGTTCCAGGTGCGGAAGATCTCGGCGATCTGCGCGGGGGTGTAGCCGGCCACGTCGCGCAGCAGCTGGTACGCCTCGCCGATCAGCTGCATGTCGGCGTACTCGATGCCGTTGTGGACCATCTTCACGAAGTGCCCGGCGCCGTCCGGACCCACGTGGGTGACACAGGGCGCGCCGTCGGCGGCCTTCGCGGAGATCTTCTCCAGCATCGGGCCGAGGGAGTCGTACGACTCGACCGGGCCGCCCGGCATGATGCTCGGCCCGTTGAGCGCGCCCTCCTCGCCGCCGGAGATGCCGGCGCCGACGAAGTGGATGCCCTGCTCGCGCAGTGCGGCCTCACGGCGGCGGGTGTCGGCGAAGTGCGCGTTGCCACCGTCGATGATCATGTCGCCGGGCTCCAGGAGCGGCGCGAACTCCTCGATCACCGCGTCCGTCGGTCCGCCCGCCTTCACCATGACGACCAGGCGCCGGGGGCGCTCCAGCGCCTGGACGAAGTCCTTGGCGGTCTCGGCCGCGATGAAGTCGCCCTCGTGCCCGTGCTCCTTGACCAGCGCGTGGGTCTTCGCCGCGGAGCGGTTGTGGACCGCGACCGTGTAGCCGTTGCGGGCGAAGTTGCGGGCGAGGTTGCTCCCCATGACCGCGAGGCCGGTGACGCCGATCTGGGCTGAAGTGCTCATACGGTTGGCTCCTATGGATCCTGATATCGGTGGTGCCGTTCCTGCCCGCCAGTATTGTCCTTCCGGCCATCCTGACGTGCACCGGCCCCGTCCGCACTGCGCGGTCTGCCGGGATTGAGTACGCGGGAAGGGCCCTGCCTGCCTCAATGGGGCGCGCAACCCGACTCATTGCGCGCCGTCCCTGGTCACTCGCGCGCCGGACGGGGGCACTTACGCGCCGGATCAGGTTGCTTACCCGCCACACGCGGGACGGGAGCGGCTGAATTTTCGTCTTGTCCTGGCCGGTTCGCGGCGCTTACTTTTGCGGCTCACTGCATAGGCGAGGGGGATACTCCATGGCCGTACGCGGTCGGCACCGGCGGTACCAACCGAACAGGATCAACCGCGCCTCACTCACCGTCACGGCGGGCGGCGCGGGAATGGCGCTCCCGCTGATGGGCACCGGCGTCGCGGAAGCGGCCGATGTCGAGACGTGGGACAAGGTCGCGGCATGTGAGTCCACCAACGACTGGAACATCAACACCGGCAACGGCTACTACGGCGGTCTGCAGTTCAGTCAGTCCACGTGGGAGGCCTTCGGCGGCACGGCGTACGCCGCCCGCGCGGATCTGGCCACCAAGGAACAGCAGATCGCCATCGCCGAGAAGGTCCTCGACGGCCAGGGCCCCGACGCCTGGCCCGTCTGCTCACAGCGTGCGGGCCTCACCCGGGGTGGCGACGGGCCCACCCGCCGGATCGGGGACGTGAAACCGCAGACCACGCCCCAGTCCCAGGCCGGCAAGGTCGAGATGTACACGGTGGTCCGTGGCGACACCCTCTCCGAGATCGCCGACTCCCAGGACGTCAGGGGCGGTTGGCGCAAGCTCTACGAGGCCAACCGCACGACCATCGGCTCCGACCCGAACGTGATAATCCCCGGCCAGCGCCTGAGCCTGCACACGGCCGGCCAGAAGCAGGACCAGAAGCAGCAACCGAAGCAAGAGAAGAAGCAAGAGAAGAAACAAGAAAAGAAGCAGGAGAAGAAGCAACAGAAGCAGCAGGCGTCCGAGAAGCGGCAGGAGTCCGCGTCCCTCGTCGCCCCCGTGAGCGCCTCCCTCGGCACGCCCTACCGCGCCTCGGGCTCCTCCTGGTCGAAGGGCTACCACACGGGCGTCGACTTCCCCGTGTCGACCGGCAGCACGGTCAAGTCCGTGGCCGCCGGCGAGGTGGTCACCTCGGGCTGGGGCGGCTCCTTCGGCTACCAGGTGGTGATCCGGCACACCGACGGCCGGTACTCGCAGTACGCCCACCTCTCGGCGATCTCCGTGAAGACCGGGCAGAACGTGAGCGCCGGACAGCGCATAGGCCGCTCCGGTTCCACGGGCAACAGCTCGGGCCCGCATCTGCACTTCGAGGTGCGGACGGGGCCCGGCTTCGGCAGCGACATCGATCCGATCGCCTATCTGCGGGCGGGAGGGGTTCGGATCTGACGCGGTGGCCTCACGTGGTGGCCTCACGTGGTGGTCTGACGTGGTGGTCTGACGTGGTGCGGGAGGCCCGGTCCGGGCCTCCCGCTCAGGATTTCACGCGGTCGCGATGCCGATCGAGAAGTGCCCTGGGCACATACGGCTCATCCTGGAAGGGCAGCGGCAGCAGTCCGTGAGGGGCGCCCTCCTCGTCCGCCACTCTGCTCCCCAGGAACGGCGCCGGTACGACCACACGCTGCTCCAGGCCGATCGCGTCACCAATGCCCGGCACCCCGGCGGTCTGCCGCGGAAGCCCCGCGAGCAGCTCCTCCAGCGCCAGGGAGTCCCGGTCGGCGGCCGTGACCGTCGCGTCTTCCCGGGCCCCGTCCGTCGCGCCTTCGCCGGCCCCGTCCGCCCGTACCTCGTCGGCGAGCCGCTCGGTGGTCAGCAGGATCAGGCCGCCCGCCGCGACGACACCGCAGCCCAGCGCGAGCAGGGTGCCGGTCGTGCCGTAGCGGAACGTCTCGCCGAACATCGTGATGCCGACCGCGGCCGCCACCACCGGATTCACCACGGTCAGGGTGGCGAGCGGGGCCGTCAGACCGCCGCCCCGGTACGCGGCCTGGGACAGCAGCAGACCGGCCGTCGCGAAGACACCGATGACCGCGAGGGTCGGCAGGTCGGAGAGCGCGACGCCGTCCGTCCAGTCGACGGCGACCGTCTTGGTGAAGACCGAGGACATGCCGAACGCGACGCCGGAGGCGGCCGCGAGCAGGATGCTGCGGACGGCCGGATGCCGGTGCGCCGCGCGTCCCGCCACCATCAGCGCGGCGATCGCGCCTCCGCTGACCAGGGCCACCCCTACCCGCTGGGCGTTGCCGAGCGACTGGGCATCGGCCGCGCCGACCAAAGAGAGCAGGCCCGCCAGACCCACCGTCGCCATGATCGCGCCCCGCCAGGCCGTCGCGCCCGCCCTGCGCCCCACGAAGAGCGCCGCCATGGGCAGCGCGAAGACGATGGTCAGCGCACCGAGCGGCTGCACCAGGCTCAGCGGGCCGTAGGCCAGGGCCACCACGTGCAGCAGCCCGCCGAGGCCGTTCAGCCCGACGGCGGCCCACCACACCGGACGGCGCAGCGGCGCGTAGGACTGGCCGGGGGAGGACACCGCGACTCGCTCCTGCACGATCGCCCCGCCCGCGTAGGCCACGGCGGAGACGAACGACAGCAGTACGGACAACGCGAGGGCGCTCATGTGCGGCTCCTCAGCGAGGCGCGGGGGCTTCCGGCCCGGCGCGGTGGACGCTCGGCTTTCATGGTGACCACGATGCCCCCGGACACCCCTCCGCGTCGTCGTACCTGAGCACTCAATAGGTCCTACTGCCGTTGGAGTACGGGGGACCCGCCGTCATCCCCCAGAGGGGCGACACAGGGTGCAGGCCGCCTCGTCGACGCGTACGCGGGTCCTGGTACTACTCGTCCTCGTGGATCACGACCCCGGCCTCACCGCCCTCTCCGCCCTCGGCGACTTCTTCGTACTACGCACGGGACGACCCACGCACGGCGGACCGCCCACGCTCGCGGAGGCCTACGCGGCACGGGGTGCCGATGTGGAACGGGAGGTTTACGCGAATCCCGTAATTTTCCGTGTCCGGAAGGTCGCGCGGAGTCTTCGGGCGCCCGAGCCACGCGTGGCCGCCTCCATCGCCCACCTCGGCTTCGCCGCCCGTCTGTGGTCGGTCGCCCTGGGGGCGGCCGCGCTGTACGGCCGTGTCCCCGACCTCGATCCCCGCCTCATGCGTTGGGACGCCGACGCGAGTGCCCCGGACGAGCTGTGGCTGGCCGAGGTGCGAGGCCTGCCCGCCGAGCGGATCGGCCAGGTCGTACGGGAGGGCCACCTCGTACCGCTGGCGGCGGCCCTACGTGCTCAACTGCGGCTTTCCGAGCGCCTGTTGTGGGGGAACGCGGCCTCCGCGCTGATGGGGGCCGTGCGTCAGATCGACCACTGGGCCGCCGTCAACGGCCGTACCGAGGTGGCGAGTCGGGCCCGCGCACTCGCCACCGACCTGTTCGCGCACCCCGATCTGGCCGGCACGCTCGACCCGGCCACCCGTCGCCGCCGCAGTTGCTGCCTCCACTACCGGCTGCCCGGCGGGGGGCTGTGCGGCGACTGCTGTTTCGACCGGCCGCCCGGCACGCGCTCCCACCGCGGTCCTCGCTCCTGACCCCGGGTGGGCGCCCGCGCGAACATCGTGCTCTTCCGCAACCGACCCTTCTGGGTGACCATGTGGGAACCAGCCGCTGAGACAGGGGGTTCCGGGTGCGAGTCGGCCTGCTGACCCGGGAGTATCCGCCCGACGTCTACGGCGGTGCGGGCGTCCATGTCGAGTTCCTCGCCCACGAGTTGAGGTCCCTGGTGGACCTGGACGTGCACTGCTGGGGCGAGGGCGCCGCCGGCGGTGTCGTACGCCACCGGCCCTGGTCCGCGCTCGACGGCGCCAACGACGCGCTGCGCACGTTCTCCGTCGACCTAGCCATCGCCGCCGGCCTCGAAGGCCGCGAACTGGTCCACTCGCACACCTGGTACGCCAATCTGGCCGGCCACTTCGGCAAGCTGCTGCACGGCGTCCCCCATGTGATGACCGCCCACTCGCTGGAGCCGCTGCGCCCCTGGAAGGCCGAGCAACTGGGCGGCGGCTACGCCCTGTCCAGCTGGGCCGAACGCACCGCGATCGAGTCGGCCGACGCGGTGATCGCCGTCTCCGGCGCCATGCGCGACGACATCCTCGGCAGCTACCCCGCCCTGGACCCGGGGCGGCTCCATGTCGTGCACAACGGCATCGACACCTCGCTCTACCGGCCGGACCACGGCACGGACGTCCTCGACCGCATCGGCATCGACCCCGGCCGCCCGTACGTCCTGTTCGTCGGCCGCATCACCCGGCAGAAGGGCGTGCCCCATCTGCTGCGCGCCGTACGGGGCATCGACCCGGCCGCACAGGTCGTGCTCTGCGCTGGCGCGCCCGACACCCCGGAGATCGACCAGGAGTTCCGCGACCTCTTCGCGGAACTGAGCCGCGCGCGCGAGGGTCTGTTCTGGATCCCGCAGATGCTGCCGCGCCCGGACGTGATCCAGCTCCTCACCCACGCGGCCGTGTTCGTCTGTCCGTCGGTCTACGAGCCGCTCGGCATCGTCAACCTGGAGGCCATGGCCTGCGGCACGGCCGTGGTCGCCTCGCGGGTCGGAGGTATACCGGAGGTCGTGGAGGACGGCGTCACGGGCCTGCTCGTGCCGACCGAGGACGACTTCGAGAACGGGCTGGCCCGGGCCCTGGACTCGGTGCTCGCCGACCCCGTGACGGCCGCCCGGATGGGCGAGGCCGGCCGGGAGCGCGCGGTGCGGGAGTTCGGCTGGGACGCGGTCGCCCGGCGGACGGTCCGGCTTTACGAGGAAGTCCTCAAACAGGGGTAGTCACAGGGCAGTCAGGATCAGCGTTCGGCACGACCGGGCGTAGAGGGGCGGCGGCATGCGGCGTGGTGGACCTTCGGTGCTGGGAATCGTACTGGCGGGCGGTGAGGGCAAGAGGCTGATGCCCCTCACGGCAGACCGTGCGAAACCAGCGGTGACTTTCGGCGGCACGTACCGCCTGGTGGACTTCGTCCTGTCCAATCTCGTCAACGCGGACATCCTGCGCATCTGCGTGCTCACGCAGTACAAGTCGCACTCGCTGGACCGGCACATCACAACGACCTGGCGGATGTCGAGCCTGCTGGGCAACTACGTCACCCCGGTCCCGGCCCAGCAGCGGCTCGGCCCGCGGTGGTACCTGGGCAGCGCCGACGCCCTCCTGCAGTCACTGAACCTAGTCCACGACGAACAGCCCGAGTACGTGGCCGTGTTCGGCGCCGACCACGTGTACCGCATGGACCCCCGCCAGATGCTGGCGCAGCACATCGAGGGCGGGGCGGGCGTGACGGTGGCCGGTATCCGGGTGCCGCGCGGGGAGTCGTCCTCCTTCGGTGTGATCACGCCCGGCTCCGACGGCCGGACCGTCGAACGCTTCCTGGAGAAGCCGTCCGACCCGCCCGGCCTGATCGATGACCCCGAATGCGTGTTCGCCTCGATGGGCAACTACATCTTCACCACCAAGGCCCTGGTGGAGGCGCTCCAGCGGGACGCGGAGGACGAGGACTCCGTACACGACATGGGCGGCTCGATCCTGCCCCAGCTCACCGACCGGGGGGAGGCGCAGCTCTACGACTTCAGCGCCAACCACGTACCCGGCGAGACCACCCGTGACCAGGGCTACTGGCGGGACGTCGGCACCCTCGACGCCTACTACGACGCCCATATGGACCTCATCGCCGAACGCCCCGCCTTCAACCTCTTCAACCGCAGCTGGCCCATCTACACCAGCTCCGGCCAGCTCTCCCCGGCCCGCTTCAACGCGGGCGGGATCGCCAGTGAGTCGATCATCAGTGCGGGCTGTCTGATACGCGGCCAGGTCACGCGGTCCGTGCTCTCCCCGGGGGTCGTGGTGGACCCGGGCGCGGTCGTCCAGGGCTCGGTCCTGCACGACAACGTCCACATCGGGCGGGGCGCGGTCGTCCGGGGCGCGGTGCTCGACAAGAACGTCCAGGTGCCTCCGGGGGCCACCATCGGAGTCAACCCGGAACGGGACGCCGAGCTGTACACCGTCTCCCGGGGCGGAGTGATCGCATTGGGCAAGGGGCAGCAGGTGCCCTAGCCCTTCAGGGTGACCACCGTGCACACAGATGTCGCATGAGTCCCGCCTTTCTTTAAGGGCGGGACTTAATCTGTTGTTAACTGTGCGTAGCTTGATCGTACTTGACCGTAATCGGCCAACAGCGATTGACTACCGACTCACCCGTCGTCGACGCGAGGCAAGCCCTTGACTTCTGACCTGCTCGCCCCCCTCGACCTTGCGTTCTGGAACATCGAGTCCGCCGAACACCCCATGCACCTGGCCGCCCTCGGCGTCTTCACGGCGAACTCGCCCACCGCGGGCGCCCATGCCGCCGAGCTGCTCGCCACGCGGTCCGCCGCGGTGCCTGCGCTGCGGATGCGGATCCGGGACGTGTGGTTCCCGGACGTCCGGCTGCCCCTGGCGTTCGGCGGCGCGACCCGGGAGCCCGTCGCCGACTTCGAGCCCTTCGACCACGTACGGCTGCACGCGCCGACCGCCGACTTCCACGCGGTGGCCGGACGGCTGATGGAGCGCCCGCTGGAGCGGGGCCGGCCGCCGTGGGAGGCACATGTGCTGCCGGGGGAGGACGGCACCTCCTTCGCCGTCCTGTTCAAGTTCCACCACGCCCTCGCCGACGGGCTGCGGGCGCTGACGCTCGCCGCGGCCGTCATGGACCCCATTGACATGCCCGCGCCCCGGCCGCGCCCCGCCGAGCCTCCCCGCGGTCTCCTCCGCGACGTGCGCAAACTCCCCGACCTGGTCAGAGGCACTCTCTCCGACCTCGGGCGCGCCCTCGACATCGGCGCGTCCGTCGCCCGCACCACGATCGACGCGAGCCTCGGCGCCCGTTCCCCGGCCGCGCTGACCTCCGCGGCGAGCGGCACCCGCCGTACCGCCGGGGTGCTGGTGGACCTGGACGACGTGCACCGGATCCGCAAGACCGTCGGCGGCACCGTCAACGACGTCCTGATCGCCGTGGTGGCGGGCGCGCTGCGCCGGTGGCTGGACGAGCGGGGGGACGGCAGCGAAGGGGTCGCGCCCCGGGCGCTGATCCCCGTCTCCAAGCGCCGGCCGCGTACGGCGTACCCGCAGGGCAACCGGCTCTCCGGGTACCTGATGAAACTGCCGGTGGACGATCCGGACCCGCTGCGGCGGCTGCGTACGGTGCGGGCGGCGATGGACCGCAACAAGGAGGCGGGGCCGAACCGGGGGG
>NZ_JARGEE010000317.1:0-10770 GCF_033794485.1 Streptomyces sp. MB09-02B | reverse complement strand
GACTCCGGGGCCGATGTCGGGCGGGGGACCAGGGCGTCGGCCCGGGGGGCCGGGGGCTCGACGGCGGCCGGAGCCGGCACCTGCCCCAGAGGATCGGCGGTGGTCAGCGGTGCGGAAGCCGCCGGGGCCACCGGTACACGCATGTGCGGTCTGCGTCTCACGGGTTGCTCGCTCCCGTCTCGGGGCGCCGCCTGACGGTCAGGCGGGACGGTAGGTCGGTCGCGTCGGCGCCGCGCGGGACACCGAGCCGTTCGAGGACCGTGGTGCCGAGCACGGCGACGGTCAGATTGAGGAGGAGGGCGAGCAGACCGGCGTAGATCTCCAGCGAGCCGCCGCCCAGGAGCACGATGGACGAGAACCCCTCGCGCACCACCAGGAAGGTGCCGGTCACCATGCCCACACCCCACCCCGCGAGCAGCGCCCGGGGATGCAGCCGCCCGGTGAACAGGCCGACCGCCACCGCCGGGAAGATCTGCAGGATCCACACCCCGCCGAGCAGCTGGAGGTTGATGGCGTCCTGGTCGCGCAGGCCGAACACGAACGCCACCGCCCCCACCTTCGCCGTCAGCGACACCACCTTGGCGATGCGCACCTGACGCTTGGGCGTGGCGGTCGGCTGGAAGTACTCGACGTACACGTTGCGGACGAAGCCGGTGGCCGCCGCGATCGACATCACCGCCGCCGGGACCAGCGCGCCCACGGTGATCGCGCCGAACACCAGTCCCGCCAGCGGGCCCGGCATCAGCCGGTCCACCAGCATCGGCACCGCCGCCTCGGCACCGCCCTCGGGTGCCCGCACCCCCGACGCGAGCGCCGCGACCCCGAGGAAGCCGAAGAGGGCCAGCAGTCCCGTCCAGGCGGGCAGCGCCACGGCGACCTTGCGGACCGTGCGCGGCCCGTCGGCGGCGAACCCGGCGGTCAGCACGTGCGGATACATCAGCAGGGCCAGCGCCGAGCCGAGCGCGAGGGTGGCGTAGGCGGGCTGCTGCTCGGGCGCCAGGAGGAGCGCGGACTCCTCGACGCTCGTGCCGCCGAGCCGCCGGGCCGCCCCCTCGAAGACCGCGCCCGGGCCGCCGAACCGTTCCAGCACCAGCCAGCACACGGCGGTCAGCGACACGAAGACGGCCACCGCCTTCAGCGCCGAGATCACGGCGGGCGCCCGCAGCCCGTGCCGGTACGTCGCGACCGCGAGCCCCGCGAACAGCGCGACCATCACCAGATCACCGGCCGCGCCCTTCGGGTACAGACCCCCGGCCGTCAGCACCGCCCTTATGCCGAGCAGTTGCAACGCCAGGTACGGCATCGTCGCGAGAATCCCGGTCAGCGCCACCACCAGGGCGAGCGGCGCCGAACCGTACCGGCCGCGCACGAAGTCCCCTGCCGTCACGTACCCGTGCCGCCGGGCCACCTCCCACAGCCGGGTCAGCAGGACGAAGGCCAGCGGGCAGACGATCACCGTGTACGGCACCGCGAAGAACGCCGGCGCCCCGTTTCCGTACGCCAGTCCGGGGACGGCGGTGAAGGTGTACGCGGTGAAGATCGTGCCGCCGAGCAGCAGCCAGGTCCACACCGGGCCGAGGCCCCGGTCGGCCAGCGCCCAGCCCTCCAGCGAGGGCAGCCGGTCGCTGGGGCGCAGCCGGCGCGCGGTGACGGCGAGCAGCGACGCCCCGCCGATCACGGCGAGGAACGTCGCGGTCATGGCAGCGTCCGCCATGGGTCACCGTCCTTGGTGTGCCTGGGCCCCCGGCTGTACCTCGGCCCTCGCGTGTTGGTTGCGTGGACGGCCGGTTCGGAGGACACGAATCGGCGGGGAATCTCCTGGAAATTCGCTGTCAACCGATCCCGGCGAGTGGGCAACTCTTGCACAGACCCACAGGAAGCGGGAGAGGAGAGCAGGTCATGGCACAGACCGGTCACCCCCGGCTACGGCGCGTCGCGATCGCCGTACTGCTCCTCGCTCCCGCCGCGGGCCTGCTGTGGGTCCCCTGGTACGCCGGTGCCGCACCACGGCTCGCGGGCACGCCGTTCTTCTACTGGTACCAGCTCGCCTGGGTGCCGGGCTGCGGCCTCTGCCTGCTCGCGGCGTACGCGCTGACGGAGCGGCGACGCTCCGCCGGGCACCGCGACCGACATCGCTGAGCCGCCGCCGCACCCTCCCCCTTCTCTTCCCTTCTCTGCCGTACCCCGTTGAGGTCAGGAGCCGCCATGTCTACGTCAGCCATGCCCGAATCCGGTCGCGAGGTGCCGGAAAAGCCACGTATGTCACCGAAATCGATCGCGCTGTGGATCGGCGTCGCTTTCGTCGGAGCGATCGGCTGGGCCGTGCTCGCCCTCTCCCGGGGCGAGGAGATCTCGGCCGTCTGGCTGCTCATGGCGGCCCTCGGCTCGTACGCGATCGGCTATCGCTTCTACTCCCGGTTCATCGCCCGCCGGGTCCTCCAGGTGGACGACACCCGGGCCACCCCCGCCGAACGGCTGGAGGACGGCGTCGACTACCACCCGACCGACAAGCGGGTGCTGTTCGGCCACCACTTCGCGGCCATCGCCGGCGCGGGCCCGCTGGTCGGACCGGTGCTGGCGGCCCAGATGGGCTATCTGCCGGGCACCATCTGGATCATCGCGGGCGTGATCTTCGCCGGCGCGGTGCAGGACATGATCGTCCTGTTCCTCTCCATGCGCCGCGACGGCAAGAGCCTCGGCCAGATGGCCCGCGACGAGATAGGCAAGGTCGGCGGCGCCGCCGCGCTGATCGGTGTCTTCGCCATCATGATCATCCTGCTCGCGGTGCTGGCGATGGTCGTCGTCAACGCCCTCGCCGAGTCCGCCTGGGGCACCTTCTCGGTCACCATGACCATCCCCATCGCCCTCTTCATGGGCTTCTACCTGCGCTACCTCCGCCCCGGCCGGGTCGTCGAGACCAGCTTCATCGGCGTCGCCCTGCTCCTGCTCGCCATCCTCGGCGGCGGCTGGATCCAGGACTCCTCGCTCGCCGAGTACTTCGTCTGGAGCCCCGAGACCCTCGTCTTCTGCCTGGTCGGCTACGGCTTCGTCGCCTCCGTGCTCCCCGTATGGATGCTGCTGGCCCCGCGTGACTACCTCTCCACCTTCATGAAGGTCGGCACCATCGTCCTGATGGCCGTCGGTGTCGTGGTCGCCGCCCCGAACCTGCGCGCCGAGTCGGTCACCGAGTTCGCGCACACGGGTGCCGGGCCGGTCTTCGCCGGCTCCCTCTTCCCCTTCCTCTTCATCACGATCGCCTGCGGCGCCCTGTCCGGCTTCCACGCCCTGGTCTCCTCCGGCACCACGCCGAAGCTGATCCAGAAGGAGTCCCAGGTCCGGATGATCGGCTACGGCTCCATGCTCACGGAGTCCTTCGTCGCCGTGATGGCCCTGATCGCCGCGTGCGTCCTGGAGCCGGGCCTCTTCTACGCCATGAACTCCCCGGCGGCGCTGCTCGGCCCGACCGTCGACACGGCCGCCGAGGCGGTCAAGAACCTCGGCTTCACCATCACCCCGGAACAGCTCACGGCGGCGGCGAAGGCCGTCGAGGAGGAGACCCTCGTCGGCCGCTCCGGCGGCGCGCCGACCTTGGCCGTCGGCATGTCGGAGATCTTCGCCGGGGTCTTCGGCGGCGCCGGGATGAAGGCCTTCTGGTACCACTTCGCGATCATGTTCGAGGCCCTGTTCATCCTCACCACGGTCGACGCCGGCACCCGGGTGGGCCGCTTCATGCTCCAGGACATGCTCGGCAACGTCTGGAAGCCGATCGGCCGCGTCACCTGGAAGCCCGGCATCTGGATCACCAGCGCCCTGGTCGTCGGCGCCTGGGGCTACTTTCTCTACGCCGGGGTCACCGACCCCCTCGGCGGAATCAAGCAGCTCTTCCCGCTCTTCGGTATCGCCAACCAGCTGCTCGCCGCCGTCGCCCTGGCCGTCACCACCACCGTCCTCATCAAGTCCGGCAAGCTGCGCTGGGCCTGGGTCACCGGCATCCCGCTGGCCTGGGACGTGGCCGTCACCTTCACGGCGGGCTGGCAGAAGATCTTCTCCGACAACCCGGCCATCGGCTTCTTCGCCCTCCGCGACAAGTACGCGGCGGCCATCGACAAGGGCGAACTCCTGCCCGGCGCCACGAACATGGACGACATGCACACGATCGTCACCAACAACACGGTCGACGGCGTGATCATGGCGATCTTCCTGCTCCTGGTCCTCACGGTCCTGGTCAACTGCGCCGTGGTCTGTGTCCGCGCCGTACGGTCCCCGGTTCCCCTGCCGTCGACCGAGGCCCCGTACGTCGAGTCCCGCATCGACGACGACACCGAGAAGCAGTTGGTGGGGGCCGGCCGATGACCGTCCGGAGCTGGGCGCGAGGGGTCCGCTGGTACCTCCGGGAACTCACCGGCGAGGCCGAGTACGACCGCTACTGCGCACGGCACCGCCGTCACCACCCGAAGGCCCCGCTCCCGAGCCGCAGGGAGTACGACGCCCTGCGGACCCGGCAGAGAGAGGAACACCCGGAGGGCCGCTGCTGCTGAGGCCACGGCCCCCCATCTGAGCCGGCCCAGGGTGCGTTGTCGGGTGCGGGTGCGTGGGGGGGCTGGTCGCGCAGTTCCCCGCGCCCCTAAAAGCCCAGGCCCCTGCGGGCCTGAAAAGCACGGGGCGCAGCCCCTGCTTTTCAGGGGCGCGGGGAACTGCGGGAGAAGCCCACCGGACCCGCACCCGAAAACGCACCCGAACCCACCCCACCCCAACCCCCGGATCCAGAGATGCTGAGACGCCGACCCTCCCTGCTGATCCGTCCCGAACTCGACGACGACCCCCTGCACAGGACGCTGACCGAACTACGCCCCACCCCCCAGCTCCACGGCCTCGGCGCCGGCCGCACCCGCCCTCCATGGGAACCCGTGGCCGAGCTCCTCCGAGCCACCGGCCGCGACTGGGACCGCCGAGCCCACCGCCTCGCCGTACTGGCCCGACGCCTCCCCGTCGCCGTCCCCCAACGCTGGACGGCCGACCGCCCGGAGGACGGCGACGCCCTCACCCTGCGCGCCTTCGTCGAGACACACCGCACCCCCGCCACCGACCAGGCAGCCGTCCGCCGCGCCGAACACTCCTGCCTCCGCGCCGCCGAGGCCTGCCCCGAGGACCCCACCCCCTGGCTGGCGCTGCTGTCCCTGATGGACACCTGCGCCGTACCGGTCAAGGACGCCGTGCCCGTATGGACGGAGGCCGTCAACCGTGCCCCCTGGCTCCGGACGTCCTACCACCGGCTGCTGCGTTACCTGTCCCCGCGCGGACACGGCACGGTCCCCGACATGATGGACTTCGCCTGGCAGGCCGCCGCCCGCGCACCCCACGGCTCGCCGCTGGCCCTGCTCCCGGTGGCGGCCCGCGTCGAACTCATGGCCCACCGTCAGGGATCGACACCCGTCGACGCCCTCGGCTCGGGCGGCGGCAACTGGAACGAGCCCCGGTCCGTCCACGAGATCGACCTGGCCCTCAAGAGCTGGTTCGACGTCGGCACCGCACCCCACGCCGAGGCCGTCACCGACCTCAACACGCTCGCCTTCGCCCTCACCCGCGCCCACCGCCCGGCCGAGGCCGCCCCCGTCTTCGTACGGCTGGGCCGCCACATGACCCGCCACCCCTGGGACCTGCTCCCCGAGCCGGAACGCACGTTCGCGTACTGGCAGGAGCGCTCGACCGACGGTCGCGGCCGGACCTGACCCGGCCGGCACCTACACCGGAGTGGGTGCCGTCTCCTTCTCTTCCTCGGCCTCCGCCGCGGCCGCCGCCTCCGCGCGGTCGCGGCGCTCCCGGCGGGCGAGGACGACATAGCCGACGGGCACGCCGAGGGCGAAGAGCCACCACTGCAGGGCGTAGGCGTAGTTCAGCGCGGCGTTCTCGTCGCCGGGGCTGCCGAGCTGCTCAGGGGTGTCGCCCTTGGGCTCGGGCGAGGTCTGCGCGAGATAGCCGCCGAGGACCTGCACGCCGAGGCGCTTCGCCTCCCGCCCGCTGTCGATCAGCATGATCTGCCGGTCCGGCAGGCCCTGGAGGTCCTTGATGCCGCTCGCCTCGGTCGTCTCGTCGGGCATCAGTCGCCCGGTGACGGTCACCTCGCCGCCGGACGGGGCGGGGATCTTGGGGAACGCGGTCTGGCTCGGCCCGTTCGCGGGGATCCAGCCCCGGTTGACGAGCAGCACCCTGCCGTCGTCGAGCACGAACGGGGTCAGTACGTGGAAACCGACCTCGTCGTCGGCGTTGACCCGGCGGCGGACGACGACCTCGTCGTCGGTGTCGAACCGGCCCTTCGCGGTCACCGTGCGGTAGCGCTCGGCGCTGGTGACGGTGTGCCCGGGGGAGGTCAGCCGCTCGACGGGCACCGGCTTCGCGGCCAGCGCGTCGGCGACGAGCTGGTTCCGCGCGCTGCGCTCCTCGTAGCGATGCATCTGCCAGATACCCAGCCTGACCATGGTCGGGACCAGGACGAGGGCGAGCAGCGCGAGGATCACCCACTGCCGGGACAACAGGAAGCGGTACACCCCACGACCGTACAACTCGGTCGTGGGGTGTGTTCGGGCGGGTGCGCACTCGCAGGTGTTCAGACTCTGTCGACGATCCCCGCCTTCCCCTCGGCCCGCGCGCAGTGGGCGCCGCAGTACCAGTGGCCGTCGACGTCGACGCCCTGGCCGATGATCTGCACCCGGCAGTGCTCGCAGATGGGGGCCATGCGGTGGATCGCGCAGGAGAAGCAGTCGAAGACGTGCACCGCGCCCTGGGCGTGGATCTCGAAGGTCATTCCGTAGTCATTGCCGCAAACTTCGCATCTCGCCATGCGCCACAGGGTGAGCCGTCGCCGCCGCGCGGGCGAGCGGACGCCGGGCGAGTCGCCCGGCAATCACCCGTCCGTACGGGTCACTCGTCGGCGGGCACGACGTCGCGGAGCAACTGCCCGAACGCGGCCTCGTCCACCACCGGCGTCCCGTACTGCCGGGCCTTGACGACCTTCGACGTGTTCGAGTCGGGGTCGTTGGTGACGAGCAGGCTGGTCACCCGGGACAGGCTCGTCGCCACGTGCAGCCCCGCCTCGATCGCGCGGTCCTCCAGCAGGTCGCGTTCGATCGACGTGTCCCCGGAGAAGGCGACCCGCATGCCCTGTTTGAGCGGTTTGCCGTCCTCGAAACGCCCGGGGTTGGGATAGGGGCACGCGGGCCGCTTCCGTGCTGCCCGCCAACTGGTGGGCCGGTAGCCGCTGTAACCGCCGCCGTAGCCACCGCCGTGGCCCGCCTGCTGCCCGATGCGTGGCGTGGCCGGACTGTCCCGCCACTCGGTCAGCGGCCGGCACTCGTGCAACGGCAGCCGCACACCGCTCGCGGCGGCGACCCGCAGACTCGGCCTGAAGGCCTCCGCCAGCACCCGGGCGTCGTCCAACGCGTGGTGCGCGCGCTGCTGCACGACCCCGAAGTGCGCCGCCAGCGACTCCAGCTTGTGGTTGGGCAGCGGCAGCCCCAGCTCCTTCGACAGCGCGATCGTGCACAGTCGCTGCCGCACCGGCGCCTCGGTCTCCGCGCGCGCGTACTCCCGGGCGATCATCGACCAGTCGAACACCGCGTTGTGCGCGACGAGCACGCGGTCCGCGAGCCGCGCCGAGAACTCCGCCGCGATCTCCTTGAACAGCGGCGCCCCTTCGAGCACATCACTCGTCAGCCCGTGGATCCACACCGGCCCCGGATCCCGCTCCGGGTTCACCAACGTGTACCAGTGGTCCTCGACCTCGCCCCGCGCGTCCAGTCTGTACACAGCCGCGGAGATTATCCGGTCGTCCCGGGCCAGCCCGGTCGTCTCCACGTCCACGACCGCGTACCCCTGTGGGTACGCGGCCGGCCAAGGCGCTTGCGACGCTGCGGTCGTGTGGTCTTCGAGCATGGTCCCTGAGGATACGGGCCGGGACTGACAGCTCGTTACCCGGCGCCGGAGCGGCACAAGTGACGGAGTGACAGCTGCGGCCTCGCCCCTCGGTTTGGTGGAGAACGCCAAGAAGCAAGCGCGTACCGTCGGAAATACTTGTCAGTAACAACGTCTAGCCCCCGTCGACCAGCGGTTCTACCGTGCCCCCATGCCGAACCTGCCCGATGTCGTGCTCTGGTCGATACCCGCCTTCGTGCTGCTCACCGTGATCGAGGTGATCAGTGTCCGGATCCATCCGGACGAGGATGCCGCGGGGTACGAGGCGAAGGACGCCGCGACGAGCGTCGGTATGGGGCTCGGGAGCCTGGTCTTCGACTTCCTCTGGAAGATCCCGATCGTCGCCCTCTACACCGCGATCCACGAACTGACCCCGCTGCGCGTCCCGGTGCTGTGGTGGACGATCACGCTGATGCTGCTCGCGCAGGACTTCTTCTACTACTGGTCGCACCGCGGCCACCACGTGATCCGCATCCTCTGGGCCTGTCACGTCGTCCACCACTCCAGCCGGAAGTTCAACCTCACCACCGCCCTCCGGCAGCCCTGGACGACCTGGACGGTGTGGCCCTTCTACGTCCCGCTCATCGCTCTCGGCGTGCACCCGGCCGCGCTCGCGTTCTGCTCCTCCGCCAACCTCGTCTACCAGTTCTGGATCCACACCGAGCGCATCGGGAAGCTGCCCCGCGCCTTCGAGTTCGTCTTCAACACGCCCTCGCACCACCGGGTCCACCACGCCTCCCAGGGCGGCTACCTGGACCGCAACTTCGGCGGCATCCTCATCGTCTGGGACCGGCTCTTCGGGTCCTTCGTCGAGGAGACCGAGCGCCCGGTGTACGGCCTGACGAAGAACATCGACACGTACAACCCGCTGCGGGTCGCCACCCACGAGTACGTCGCCATCGCCAAGGACCTGAAACGCGCGGGCGGTTGGGGTGAGCGGGCGGGCCGGGTCTTCGCGGGACCCGGCTGGAAACCGGCACAGCCGTCCCCGTCCGACCTGTCGGTCCCCTCGGTCTCGGCCGCCACCCCGTCCTCGGAGACCGTCACGTGAGCCGGGACAGAGGGGCCGTCCTCCTCGCCGCCTTCGGGGTCGCCGCCGGCGTCGACCTCGGGTCCCTGGCCGCCGGGTTCGACGTGGGGCACCTCGTCGCCAAACCCCTGCTGATGCCCTTGCTCGCGGCGTACGCGTACACGCGCGGCGCGCCCGGCCTGTTGATCGCCGCCCTGCTGTTCGGCTGGGGAGGCGACGTGCTGCTCCTCTCCGACGCGGAACCGGCCTTCCTCGCCGGGATGGGCTCCTTCGCGGCGGGGCACGTCTGTTACCTCGTACTGTTCGGCAGGTTCGGCAGACTCAGCAGACCCGGCAGGGAAGGCCGAGACGGCAGTCTCAGTCGGCCCGGCAGTCCCAGCCGTCCCGGCAGGCCCGGCCAGCCGGCGGCGTACGGTGCGGCCGTCGGTGTCGCGTACGGCCTCGCCCTGGTCGTCGCCGTCGTGAGTCTGTGGCCCGGTCTGCCGGCGGATCTGCGCCTCCCCGTCGCCGGATACAGCGCCCTGCTGACCACGATGGCGTGGGCCACCTCCCGGCTCGGGCTCGTCGCGGGGCTCGGCGGCGCGCTCTTCGTGGTGTCGGACCTGCTCATCGCGACCGGCGTCGCCGAGTGGCCGCAGCCGCCCCGGCCCGACCTGTGGATCATGCTCACCTATCTGGCGGCCCAGTACCTGCTGACCCGAGGGGTCCTCGGCGCCCTCGGCGCACGCGCCCGGGACACCCCGGCGGAGGATGAGGTGTCCCGACCAGCGGTGTGACCGGCCCGCGCGGGCCACCGGCTCCCCGTGGCCCCCTCACCAGCGGATCGGCAGTGGCAACGCCGTCAGCGGCGCCGACACCGCGACGACCGCGCCCAGTACCGCCACCTCCGCGCGCGGGGACACAGGCGCGGAGGGGATCGTCGGTCGAGCGACGCAGCCGCAGCCGCGCCCACAGGGCCAGTACGGCGACGGCGGCCACGAGCAGGATTTTGGCGAACAGGGCGCGCCCGTACGCCGTCTCCGTCAGTTGGTCGAGGACCGTGCCCGGCGGCATCCGGCGCAGCGTGCTCCACATCCCACTGGCGGTGACGGCGGCGAGCAGAACGGCGGCCACGCGCGCGTAGAGCCCCAACAACGCGGTGCCCGGCCCCGACGAGCGCCACGTGCGCGTGCGCAGGGTCCGCAGCACGTGCAGCAGTCCGCCCGCCCACAGTGCCGCGCACGTCAGGTGAACCACGGTCAGGCCGGTGCCGACCAACGGGTCGTGGTGGTCCGTGGTCGGGTGGGCGCGCAGCGCCTCCGCGACGACGACGGCGGCCAGGGGCAGCGCCTGGGCGGCCGGCCGACGGGACAGCGCCAGCAGAGCGGCCGCCGCGAAGGCGTTGACCTCCAGGAGGGCGAGCTTGCCGTCCCGGGTCTCGTAGAGGCCGCCCACGTCCATGTCGGCGGGGGAGTCGGGCACCAGATTGCCGGTGGCCACGACCGAGGCGAGCCCCAGCGAGGCCACGAGACCGGCCCCGGCCGCCCAGGGCGCCCAACTGCGCGGCGCCTGCCGGGGAGCGCCGGGCAGTCGCCGCACCAGCCACACCACGAACAGCTCACCCGTCGGCACACACAGCGCCGCCAGCAGCACGGTCCGCAGCAGGGCGATCCCGCCGGCCCCGGGTGCCCCGGCCTCACCGGTGCCGTCGAGCGCCACCCGCGGGCCCAACAGGGGTATCAGCGCCTCCACGGCCACCAGGACGAGCACGACGGCACCGGTGAGGCCGGGGC
>NZ_JARGEE010000316.1:0-10795 GCF_033794485.1 Streptomyces sp. MB09-02B | reverse complement strand
CCGTCTCGCGAGCCCGGTCGCCGCCCCCCGCTCCCTCGATCCTGCGGATCTCGATCCGGTCCTCGCCGGTGCCGAAGGTGGCCACCGGGGTCGAGTTCTCCATCGCGGCCTTGACGTTGGGCAGGTCGACCGCGTCGCGCCGTACGGTCGGGGACGCGACCACGTAGTCGAGGTCGCGCCAGCCGCGTGGCATCGTCTTCGTCACCGCCGGGTCGAGGTCGGCCTTGTAGAACCAGATGACGCCGAGGCCCGGCTGGTAGCCCTCGTGGACGAGGTCGAGCCAGAGCGCGTCGTCGACGAGGACCCGGGTGTCCGCCGGGTCGTCGACCTCCCGGCCGAGCCACTCGGCGGCCTGCTGGTAGGGCGCGTTGGCGTCGAAGGTCATCGCGGTGTGGTTGCCGTCGTACCAGCGCGGGACGACGTACGCGGCCGCGGCGGCGGCCAGGGCGAGCGCGAGGACGTACCGCGCCCAGGTCACGGGCCTGCGCTCCGTCGCGCCGCGCCATCTGCGCAGGACGCCGTGCGTGACGCTCGCCGTGCCGCCCGCGAGGACGAGCGCGAGGAAGGGCAGCGCCTGGAGGACGTACATGGCGGGGAGGTAGCCGGGGCGCAGGGCCATTCCGGCGAGGATCGCGACGGCGAGCGCGGGGCCGGCGAGGGCCCGCGCGGTCACCGACCAGCGCCAGGTGACCAACAGGAGCAGGGCGCCGGCGAGTCCGCCGAGCGGCAGTACGCGGTCGTAGTACAGCCAGGACTGCAGGACGCCGTACGATCCCGTGCCCTCCGTGAGGATGAAGCCGGAGCCGGGGCGGCTCATCTGGTAGACGATGCCGTCCCAGAGGGACACATGGCCGGCGCCGGGGAACAACTCGCCCTTGAGCAGGGCGAACAGCGGGTACGAGATGCCGATGAGGGTGCAGGCGGTGACGGCGCCGGTGATGGCGAACTTCCGCGTGTCCCGGTGGCTGTGCCGCCACATGGTGAGCAGCACGGCCGGCAGGACGAGGAGCATCGTCTCCTTGGTGAGCACGGCCGCGGCGGCGGCGATGCCGGCGCCGAAGTGGTGCCAGAGGTGACGGCTGGGTGAGGCGGCGAGGCAGAACGCCAGCAGCGTCCACATCACCGCGATGTTGTCGAGGAAGATCTCCCGCTGGAGCACCACCGACAGCGGGGACAGCCCGAAGAGGGCCATGCCGAGGGCGGCGGCCCAGCGGGGCAGCGACAGACGGCGGCCGAGGACGTAGACGAGGACGGCGCTGACGGCGCTGATCAGCAGCATCACCCCGCGCATGGAGCCGACGGTCATCGACTCGGGGGCGAGCTGGGCGGGGATCCAGGTCAGGACGGCGAGCTGGATCCAGCCGAAGGGCGGGTGGTCGTACCAGTAGGTGTAGTGGGCGAGGCCTCTGCCCTCCTGGACGGCCCAGGCCTGCGCGAGGTAGGTGCCCTCGTCGTCGCTGAGGGTCGGGTAGTCGGCGATGTTCCAGCCCTGCACGATCATGATCGCGACGAGGAGGAGACCGCAGAGGAGCAGGTCGGGGCGTGATTTCCGCAGGCGCTTCGGCGGTGCCTCGGGCGTGGGCGAAGCGGAAGAGGAATCGTTTGTTCGACCTGCCGAACCGGCTGTGGGCGCAGCTGTCCGCTGCGCGGGGACCTTGACTTCCGTCTTGGCCGCCGCGGGAAGTGTGGAGGTCACGCAGGAACGTCCTCTCGGTCCACGTTCGCGTTCACGAGATGTGCGCCGACGTGACTGGTCAACTCCCAGTCGTTGCGGCCGCGTTGCTCACGCCATACGGCGCGTACGGCGGCGAAGGCGAGGAGCACCTGGTAGAAGGGGCCGCCCACGACGAGCTTGACGTAGTGGACGAACCGGACGCGCAGTCCGTACTGCTTACCGAAGTCGTGGAGTCCGACGACCTCGAACACGAAGGTGACGAGGGCGGTCACGGCCGGCAGGAAGGTGATGAAGGCGACGCCGACGGGGACGTCGAGGAAGAGCGCGATGCCCACGTTGAGGGGGATGATCACCCCGGAGACGGCCTGGAGATAGGGCGTCATCAGTGTGTAGCGGGCGAGCAACCGCTGCCGGAAGGACGGCAGTTGGCGCCAGTCCTTCTTCCGGTAGACCTGGAGGAAGCCCTGGTTCCAGCGGGTGCGCTGCTTCATCAGGGACATCAGGCTGCCGGGGGTCTCCTCCCGGGTCACCATGTCGGAGTCGTAGGCGACGACGACCTTCTTGCCCACGCTCGACAGCCGGACGCCGAGGTCGCAGTCCTCGGCGAGGCAGTCGGGGTCCCAGCCGTCGGCCTCGCGCAGCACGTCGGTGCGGACGAAGACGGTGTTGCCGCCGAGCGGGATGAACCCTTTCTGCGCGTGCAGATGAAGGCGGGACCGGAACCAGAAGAAGTACTCCAGGCAGTTGCGCAGGCTGTACCAGCTGGAGTTGTAGTTGATCAGCTGCACGCCGCCCTGCACGACGTCCGCGCCGGTGGTGCGGAAGGCGTGGTCGACGTGGGACAGCAGCTCCGGATGGACCTGGTCCTCGGCGTCGAAGACCCCGACGACATCGCCGCGGCAGTGCGGTAACGCCGTGTTCATGGCCTTCGGCTTGTTCTTCTTCGCGTGGTGGTCGACCACCACGCGGACGCGCGGGTCGCGCCCCTCAGCGGCCCGGGCCACCTCGGTGGTCTCCGGGTCGTCGTGCCCGACGATCACGATGATCTCGAAGTCGTCGTGGCTGGATTCGAGCAGTCGTTGGATGGTGTGGTCCAGCACGGCCTGTTCGTGGCGTGCGGGCAGCAGCAGTGAGAACGAGACGTGTTCGTCGCCGTCCGGTCTGCTGAACCGGGTGGAGGCCAGCACTTCGGGCGTTCGCCACGCGTGCATCTGCCACCACAGGGTGAAGGCCGCCATCCAGAACAAGACCAGCGAGACGACGGCAATGAAGACGGACGTCAGCAAGAAAGATCCCCCCAGATCCCCAATACCCCCTGCGCGACAGGGAGTTACCCCTGCCGCGTAACTGTGCAGAGCCTAGGGGGAAACTGTGAATCCCGGGGACCCTTCCGATAAAAACCGTGTTTCCGTTCGGTGGAACATCTAATCGGATGTGTCCGAACACCGGCCCGTATCCAGCCAGTTGTTCGATCTTGTCCCGGTCACTGACCGGCTTGTTTCAGCCGGTTGCGCCCGTCGTGGGTGATCCGAGGGCCGTGCGCAGCCTGTCGACATCCGTCGTGGGAGCGTCACATGTGAAGTTACGGCAGACGTACGCGGTCGGTTCACCGCCGACGTAGGGACGGTCCGCCAGCAACGGCAGTTCGTCACTGTCCGTGGTCCCCACGGCCACCACCGCGCCCGGCGCGGTCCCCAGCAACGCCGCCCGGTGCAGCTCCTTCGTCCCCGGATGTCCCTCCGGTCCGACGACCGCCACCTCACGCGGCCCGTCGAGCAGGGCCTCCGCCGTGGCCAGCCCCCACCCGATGAACCGCGGCGCCCTCGGCCCCAGGGCCTTCACCACGCCCAACGCCCGTTCGGCGGCGCTCCGATGTGGCTCGGAACCGGTGTGCGCTGCATAGCTCAGCAGCGCCCCCGCCGCCGCGCTCCACCCCGACGGCGTGGCGTTGTCGGTCGGATCCTGCGGCCGCCGGATCAGCTTCTCCGCGTCGGCGGCGGTGTCGAAGAGCGCCCCGGACTCCTCGTCGACGAACCGGACGAGCACATGGTCGAGCAGGAACCCGGCGAACTCCAGCCACACCCCCTCCCCCGTGACCGACGCCAGCGCCAGGAACCCCTCGGCGACGTCCGCGTAGTCCTCCAGCACCCCCGCGTTGGCCCCGACCTGCCCGTCCTTGCTGGTCCGCGCGAGCCGCGCCCGCTCGTCCAGGTGCAGGCGTACGAGGAGGTCGGCGGCGGCGATGGCGGCGTCCACCAGGTCGGGGCGGTCGAAGTAGGCGCCGGTCTCGGCGAGCGCGGCGACGGCGAGGCCGTTCCAGGCGGCCACCACCTTGTCGTCGCGGCCGGGGGCGGGCCGGCGCGCACGCGCCTCATTCAGCCGGTTCCTGACCGACTCGATCCGTTCGGCGTCGAACACGCCCTCGCGCTGCGGTAGTTGAAGCACGGACGCCCCTTCCTCGAACGTCCCCTCCTCCGTGACCCCGAAGTAGTACGCGGCGAGCGCCGCGTCGTCCTCGCCGAGCACCTCGGTCAGCTGCTCGGGCGTCCAGACGTAGTACGCCCCCTCGACATGCTTGCCGGAACCGGTCCCGTCGTCGCTGTCGGCGTCCAGCGCCGAGGCGAACCCGCCCTCGTTCGTGCGGAGTTCGCGGACCATGAAGTCGGCCGTCTCCAGGGCGACGCGCCGGGCGAGCTCGGAACCGGTGGCCCGCCAGAGATGGGCGTACACACGGCACAGCAGGGCATTGTCGTACAGCATCTTCTCGAAGTGGGGTACCAAAGGTCCACCGACCCTCGGCGTGAGTACGTACCGGTGGAACCCGCCTCCCACCTGGTCGTACAGGCTCGAACGAGCCATCGCGCCGCACAGCCCCTCTGCCATCTCCAGCGCCGCCACGGACCCGGCACGCGCGTGGTGGCGCAGCAGGAACTCGACCACCATCGACGGCGGGAACTTGGTGTCTCCCTTGAACCAGCCGCTCGCGGGCTCGATGTCCCGGGTCAGCTGTAGGAGCGCCAGGGCCTGAGTCTCCTCGGTGGGCAACCCTGCGGACTCGATACTCAGCTCCCGCCCGGCAAGGTCCCTGGTGATCTTCGCGGCGACTTCGCCCACCTCGTCGTGTCGACTCGTCCACGCACTGTGAACACCTTCGAGTACCTGTCGGAAGGACGGCATCCCGTGGCGAGGCCCGGGAGGGAAGTACGTACCGAAGTAGAACGGCTGCCCGTCCGGCGTCATGAAGACGGACATGGGCCAGCCGCCCTGCCCGGTGGCGGCCTGCACAGCCTCCATGTAGACCGCGTCCACGTCGGGCCGCTCCTCACGGTCCACCTTGACGGACACGAAGTGCTCGTTCATGTACGCAGCGGTGTCGTCGTCCTCGAAGGATTCATGCGCCATGACGTGGCACCAATGGCACGCGCTGTAGCCGACGCTCAGGAACACAGGAACGTTGCGCCGCCGGGCTTCCTCGAACGCGCCGGTCTCCCATGGCCACCAGTCGACGGGGTTGTCGGCGTGCTGGAGCAGATACGGGGATGTGGCCTGCGCGAGTCGGTTGGGCATACCCCCATCCTTGCGCACCCCGCCTCCGCCCCGTCCATGCGCCACAGGGGCAGCACACGAACGGGGCCGAGGGGTGCCGGCTCAGTGCTCGCGCGGCCGGACCGGCTGGCGAGTGGCAGCGTTGTTCCGCCACGGTCCCCGCGCGCTTGCTGTTCTGTGGCTCAGCGACCGGGACCGGGCCTGTCCTCCCACCCCTGCCGCCCCGCGCCGCCGCGATCACGGAAGGGATGGGAAACCTAGATGTGCAGCGTGAGCACCAGGCCCACGAGGACCTACGCCAGGAACTCAGCGAGGGCCGGCACCAGGGCGCGCATCCGCCTCACGTGTGCTCGCAGCGGAACGGGGATGGGGGCTGGTTGCTGCCGGGCGGGAAGTAGACCACCCCGGAGACCGGATCTTGAGCCCCGCCCCGCTCCGTCCACCAACCGTCGGGAGAGCCCCTGTACGGGCCGTCAGGGTCCTGCGTGAGATCCATGAGGGTGCCCAGTTCCGGAGCCGGCAACGGGCGCACAGGACGACTCCGGAGGCTCGCGGGCGTCACTGCCCGGCCGCCCGCCGGTACCGCTTGGCGCACTCGCTGTGCCGGTAGACCACAGCGGGCGGGCCGGACTGTCGTTCCACGGTGCCACGGCGGCAGGGCTCAAGGGCCCCGATCGGCCGGGAGCACTCCGGGCACGTCTCCCCCTGCGGGGCGAACGTCGCGTACTCGTCCCTGCGTGCGTTGGTGTCCCTGGTCATTCTCGCCATCGTCGCTGTCCCCTCACGTGGTCCGACACCGACCACGCTAGGGAGAGCACAACCCCAACTCCCAGGCGATTGCACGAGGTTGCACGCGAGTTACCCAAGGGCACCCAAGGCAGATGCGATCAGCGCACGAGCGGGGGCCCCGTAGACCGCCAGCGCTGCCAGCTCTGCGAACGTATCGGCGTACATGGCTACCTCGCTCGGCTGTGTGATCGTGAGGTAGCCGGAGATCAACTCGACGTTGACCTGTGCCGCGTCATAGATCCAGAACCCCTCAGCCGGCCAGCGCTCCCGATCCGGCGTCATAGGAACAACTCCCAGGCTGACATTGGGAAGTGAGGCAACCGAGATCAGGTGACCAAGCTGCCCGGACATGACCTCGGCACCGCCGATCCCGGCCCACAACACCGACTCCTCAACGAGGAACGCAAACCGCCGGTCACCTTCGTACAGCACTCGCTGACGTTCCATGCGGGCGGCCACCGCTTCGGCCACGTCGTCCACCAGGCCGCGCCGTCGCTGGATCGCTTGCAACGCTGCTGTGGTGTACGGCTGTGTCTGGATCATGCCGGGCACGAGCCACGACGAGTAGGACCGGAAACGGCGGGTCCGCTGGTACAGCGGTAGGCGGGCCTCCTGAGCCTGTTTGAGCCCGGCCCTCTCCATGCGCCGCCAGCCAACCCACATGCCCTCGGCCGTCCGCAGCGAGGCAATCAGGTCCTCGGTCTGGTCCTCGGCCCCGCACACCTCGCACCATGCCCGAATGTCGTCAGCGGACGGGGGCGTACGGGCGTTCATGATCCGGGACGACTTGGACCGGCTTCACCCACAGCGCTCGGCGAGATCGGCCCCCGTCAGGCCAGCATCCCGGCAGATGTCCTCAAGGCGTTTCGCGAGGGCCTGCCGGGCCTGCTGGGCGCTGGAAGATGCAGAGACAGCCATGGTGCGTGATCAGCTCGGCCGGTACTCCGCGTGAGGAATCGCGCGCTCCCACGCTGCCTCGTACGCCCTGACGTACTGAGCGGCCAACGCCGGGTCGTGGTGGACTTCCATGCGCGGGCCGGTCCACTGACCCTCGCCGCTGAAGTGGTGGAGGATCACGGTTTCCTCATCCATGACCCACCCGTCCAGCGCGGGGAGGAGCAGATCACGGGCGCGCGAGCGGGGCAGCCAACGCACGTCCTCTCCCGCTGCGACGTTCGTAAAGGTGCCGTCGTACTCGTACCGCACGTAGTCGCTCAGCGGCTCGGAGACGACGCGCAACCGGCGCATGACCACACCCCGGCCCGTCGTCTCGGCCACCACGTCCAGCCACGAGCGCCACCACGACTCGCGGTCGGCCGGGTCGTACCGGTGTCCTTCCTGCCAGCGGATGAACTCCGGGTCATCCCGCATGTAGCTGTCTCGCAATTCCAGGTGCATCGCTGACCGCTGCGCCTTCGCGAGGCATTCACGTACCGCTGTTGCCACCGTTGACCTCACTGTCCGGGCGGGGGATGAACTGAAGCATGTTGCCGGGCAGCCGGATCACGGTCTCGTGCTCCGGAACGTCCGTGGAGTGACCCGGCACCGAGCCGACTTCCTGAGCCTGCCGGAGCGTCGCCTCGTCCGCCTTCCATGACTGGGTGATCAGGTCCCCCGTCTCCTCCTCCAGCCAGATCGTGGGCGAGCCGTCATCCGGTGTGTTGGGCCAAATCCCCAGGAACTTTAGGGCCATTGGGCACTCCTCTACCGAGTCGGTTGCACGGACGTGCACGAACCTCACCCCTACGCGTGATCAGCGCAAGAGGGCAGGCAGAGACACAGGAAGCCCCCGACAGCCAACCCCGGCGAGGGGTGGGCTGTCGGGGGCTTCGTGGGGCGTTCGCATAGCTCATCGACCCGTTGAAGGGTGCCTTCCTCGGCTGCCCAAACACGGCCTTGCCCAGTAGGCACAAGGGTCGAGCATCCCAAAAACGGAGCCGCACCCAGGGCGCGTTCTCCGAGCCGGGGCCGGGATCGCCGGCGGGCACGCGCGGGAACTTCCGGGCCGCTCTCCCCGATCCTTGGGGGCGTAGCCGAACCGGGGGGCAGGAGCGGCAACGGGTCAGCACCCACAGATGGCATTTCTCCTCCCGATGCCCAGCCTTGTGCGTCGAACTCACTTCTCGGTGGTTGTGTCCTTCTTCGACAGCCAGTCGAACTCAAGCCGTTCCAGGATCGGGGTGTGGTCCCCTTGCCGCGCGGCAGGCTTGACCGTGATGCCCTTCTTTCCAAGGGCGCACTTCAGGAGCATCCGCTTGTCCGCCATATCCGCCGCTTCCCATGCCTCACGCAGGGTGTCGACCTGCGTGAGGGGCGAGAGGTCTGCCTCCGCGTCCAGCGCCTCAAGGGTCGCGGTGGTGCTCTCGATCACGGCGCGCTGTCCTTCGCTCAGCTCCTCGAAGCGCTCTTCGTCCATCTTCCCGTACACGTAGAAGTCGTCTTCGAGCTTCTTCACACGCCGCTGAGCGGCCTCAAGGGCCTTCTGAGCCTCGTCCTTCTTCGCCTGCGTTTCGGGGTCCGCGAAGGCGAGCCACCGGCGGGCTATCTCGATGACCACCGGGTCGCCAGGTTCAACGGCCGTGATGTGGTGGATCCAAGCCTGTCCAACCGCGTGGTCGATGCGGTCGGCGAGGGTCACCACTCCCTCGCAGATGGACTTGCCCCGTGTCTGCCGGACCTCACACCGGTAGCGTCCGCCACGGTGGCTCATCGAGCCACCACACGACTCAAGCTCCCCCGTGCCTTTCTTGTCCCGTAGCCGCCCGCATCGGTAGCTCCCCGTGCCCAGATACTTCGCTTCCGGCTTCCCCTTCGCCCACCGTTCGTCGGTCCGCTCGGCAATGAGCGCCTTGATCTTGAACCACTCGCCCGGCGTCACGACCCCCTTGCCGCACATGATGACCTCGCCCTTCTCATTGCGCAGAGGCTCGCCGTACCCCTCCCAACTGTCCAAGGGGTTGCCGTCCTCGTCCGTCTTGCGCCGCCGGACCGGGACCATGCCCGCGAAGAGCGGGGACTGAGCCAGCTTGCTCACCGCCGTGGGCGACCAGGTGGCACCGCTCCGGGTCCGGTACCCCTCCTCGTTGAGTTGGTGGGCGGTGTCCTTCGTCGTCTTCTTGTCGAGCAAGAGGTCCGCCAATCTGCGGGCTGTGTCGTACTCGTCGGGATGGGGTTCGACCTTGCCGCTTCCGGGCGCGCTGTAGAGACCGAACGGGGGCCTGCCCGTTCCCCTTCGGCCTTCCGCCTTGTGCGAGTCATGGCCGATCTTCACGCGCTTCGCTATGTCCTTCGCTTCCTCCCTGGCACGCTCGCTCAGGATCGCGAAGACCATGCGGCCACCCTGTGAGGAGTCCAGCCCTTCGGAAACGGAGACGAGCCGCGATTGCCGGCGGTCGAACTCGTCGAGCATCCGACCCACCGCTCCCATGCCGCGCCGGTCGAAGCGGTCCGTCTTCCACACGCCGAGCGTCTTGGACTTACCGTCCATGATCGCTTGGGTGGCCTTCTCGAACTCCCGGCGTCTTACGTAGGTCTTGGATGCCGAGAGCTGTTCAAACCAGACGTGTCGGATCTGAAGTCCGTTCGTCTGCGCCCAGCGCACCACGTCCCGCAAGTGCCCCCGCAGCGTGGCGAGGTCTTCCTTCTTGTTGCTTCGTCGCAGGTAGGCGTCCATGAGTCCGGACGGCTCGGCCGTCGCGGGCTTGTCCAGTCCCAGGGCCTCCAGGTCCTCAGGGCTGAGCCCCAACCCAACCAGCGTCGCGTGATCCTCGCGCACCACAACCCCCTCAGTTCTCAGGGGAAATGCTACGGAAGTGATGGACCTTAGACAGCTACTTTCTCGAAGTGCGGCACGATCCACTCACGGTCGACGGAGTACCGGGCGAAGCCGCCGCCGAGCTGGTCGTAGATGCCGCCGCGGGCCATGCGCTCGCAGGTGTCCCGTGCCATCTGGAGGGCGCCCTCGGAGCCGGTGCGCGCCGCGTGCCGCAGCAGGAACTCGATCACCATCGAGGGCGGGAACTTGGGCGCCCTGCCGAAGCCGCCCCGCGCCGCGTCGTACTCCCGGATGAGCCCCAGCAGCGCCTGCGCGAGCTCGTCCTCCCCGGGTACGTCGACCGCCTCGAACTTCAGCTCCCGTCCCGCCAGATCCCGCACGATCTTCCCCGCGACCTCGGCGACCTCGTCCCGCCGGTCCGTCCAGGCGGCCCGCACCCCCTCCAGGACCTGCCGGAAGGAGGGCATGCCGTGGCGGGGGGCGGGCGGGAAGTAGGTGCCGAAGTAGAAGGGCTCCTCCTCCGGCGTCAGGAACACGGTCATGGGCCAGCCGCCCTGCCCGGTGGCGGCATGCACAGCCTCCATGTAGACCGCGTCCACGTCGGGCCGCTCCTCACGGTCCACCTTGACGGACACGAAGTGCTCGTTCAGGTACTCGGCGGTCTCCCGGTCCTCGAACGACTCGTGCGCCATCACATGGCACCAGTGGCAGCTGGAGTACCCGACGCTCAGCAGCACGGGCACTCCCCGCCTGCGCGCCTCCTCGAACGCCTCGGCCGACCACGGCCACCAGTCGACCGGGTTGTCGGCGTGCTGGAGGAGGTAGGGAGAAGTCTCGTGGGCCAGTCGGTTCGCCATGGGCACCATCATTCCCCAGTACCCGACAATCGCAGTTCGGCACGGGGCACGCGCCCCGTCAGGCTGCCCCTTAAAAACACCTGACGCTCCAAACGACAGCCTTGTGTAGAATCCGGGGGTCACCCCGACAATAAAAAAAAAAAAAGAAGAAGA
>NZ_JARGEE010000315.1:0-10806 GCF_033794485.1 Streptomyces sp. MB09-02B | reverse complement strand
GTGGCGGGGCGAGTGCGGGTCGGTGGGGGCTGGTCGCGCAGTTCCCCGCGCCCCTGACGGTGCGCGGGTCCCGACGCGGGCGCCTGTCCGGGTGCGCCGGCCGCCGCGTCCTCCAGCACCTCCACGCCGAAGTCCCTCGCCACCCCCGCCAGTCCGTCCGCGTATCCCTGGCCAAGGGCCCGTATCTTCCAGCCCGCGCCCCTGCGGTACAGCTCCGCCAACAGCAGTACGGTCTCGCTCTGGGGCCTGGGTGGGGTGAAGCGGGCGAGCGTGCGGCCGTCGCGGCCCGTGACGAGCAGCGTCGGTCCGGGCAGATGGCCCAACGGGGTGCCCGGCTCGGCGGGGCTGATGGCGACGGTGAGCCGGGTCGCGCCGGAGCGGAGGCCCGGTGGATCCACCGTCAGGGTGTCACCCGCCAGCCGGGCCCCCGGGGCCGTCGGCTGGTTGTAGAAGACGAAGTCCGCGTCCCCGCGGACCTTGCCGGTGTCGTCGGTGACGAGGGCGGAGACGTCGAAGGGGCCCGGCACCCTGATCGTCAGGGTGCCGCTCGGCAGAGGGACGTTGCCCCCGGGTACCAGCTCGTTCATCGGTGCCGTCCGTCGCAGTGACCGTCAGCCCGACAACGACTCATCCCCGCAGGGCGGTTCCCGTGCCCTCCTGCCGCTCCATGGCGTCCAGGGCGTCCTGTCGGCCCGAGCGCATGGACCTGATCGCCAGGAGCAGGACCCCGATGTCGTCCAGGTAGACCGGGTCCGGGACCAGGTCGGTCGGCAGGACGAGATAGAGGACGGCGCCCCAGAAGACCCACTTGGGGCCGGTGGGGAGTCCCGCCCGGCGCAGCTCGCGCCGCGTGCGGACGAGCCGGAGGAGCAGCCAGACGGCCGCTCCGAGGAGAGCGGCCGCGACGACCGCGACCGCGACGATCACCCACGTCCAGGAATCCATCGGTCCCGCCCCTCTGTCGGGCCGGGCGTCCGCCCGGCCGGTGCCTGTCCATCGTCTTCCCCTCGGGGACGCCGTGTACCGCGACGCGCGGGGGAGGGGCGGCTCAGTGCGAGGCGCGGGCCAGGTTGTGGTCGACGAGGGCCTGGCTGACGGCCCGGATGGAGCGGGCCATGTGGTTCAGCTGCATGACCTCGGCGGCGTACATCTTGATGGTGTGCTCGATGACCGACTCGGACATGCCGAGGCTGGGCAGTTCGGAGCGGGCGGTCTGCAGGGCGGTGCGGGCGACCCGGATCTCGTGCTGGACCTGGATCTGGGCGTGGCGGGCGAGCAGTACGGGGTGCCGCATCATCGCCGGGTAGGAGCCGTAGCGGGCCGGCACCAGCTCGCGCAGCCACTTGGCCGCGGACCTCTCCCAGTCGTAACTGCCGGGTGTCTTGACCTGACACGGCCAGTCCGTGCGGAGGGGCGAGGAGGTGAGGGCCATGTTCAACGCTCCGGTCTTGCATCGACGCCATTGGGTGCAGCGGGTGTGGAGTCTGGGCGGCCCCGGCATAGGGGATGGCCGGGGCCGCCTCACCCGGGGCGCCGTGGCGGGTAGGAGCGGACGGACCCGGGTGGACGGCGCGACCCGGAGTCCCCCGGGCCACGACCCGCGAGCAGTATTTATATATACCGATGAGTTTGCAAGGGCATGAAAAAATTCATGTCGGGAAAGGGGTGAATAACCCCTTGCTGTCCGGACCAGACCGGGGCGAACGGGATCAGTCCCGCAGGAAGAACTGGTGCTGCTCCGAGACCTGCTCGTACGCCTCCAGGCGGGCCTGGGTGCGCTCGGGATCGGCGTCGGTCATGGCCTGGAGCAGGGCGGAGGACATCATCACGGGGGCCGCGTAGGAGTCGAAGACCAGGCGCGAGCCGGTGCCGGTGGCGAAGACGGCGTCCGCCTCGTCCGCGAGCGGCCCGAGCGCCAGATCGGTCACCAGGGCCACCCTCAGCCCGGCGCCGTGGGCCACCCGCAGCGCGGTCAGGGTCTCCTGCGCGTGCCGGGGCATGGAGAACGCGAGGACCCAGGTGCCCCCCGCCTCGCGGGACTGCAGCAGCGCGTCGTAGGCGACCGTGCCGCCCTTCGTCACCAGCCGCACGTCGGGATGGATACGGCGGGCGGCGTACGCGAAGTACTCGGCGAGCGCGCCGGAGATCCTGAGCCCGAGGACGGTCAGCGGGGCCGAGCGGGACAGGGCGCGGCCGATCTCGATCACCTGGTCGGGGTCGGCGAAGTCGCGCCGCAGGTTCTCCAGGTTCTCGATCTCGGCGTCCACGGCCGCCTGCAGTTCGTTGCTGCGGTCCGCCGCGGTGACCCCCGGGGCACTGCCGAGGGTGGCGAGCGCGATGGCCTGGAGCCGCTCCCGCAGCGCGGGGTAGCCGCTGAAGCCGACGGCCGCCGCGAAACGGGTCACCGAGGGCTGGCTGACGCCGACCCGCTCCGCGAGATCGGTGATCGACAGGAACGCGGCCTCGGTGATGTGCTCGATCAGGTACTGGGCGATCCGCCGCTGCCCCGGGGAGAGCCGGGGACCGTCGAACAGCTCCCGGAGCCGGGACGTGGGCGACTGCTCGGTGTCCGGGGCGGTCCGGCCCGACGTGATCGCTGATGCCTGCGCACGTGCCTGCTGCGGCGATGGCACCCGCGCGCCTCCTTCGTCTCCCACGAGCACTCAACATAGCCCACGGCCCGCGCCCCGCCGGGCCGATCCCGCGACCTGCGAGAACCCCGTTTCGGGCACACCATGGGGGTACCCGGGATACCCGCACCCTGTCGTTCACACGAGGGAGAAGGCTCGTGACCCTGCCCAGTCTGCCCGTGTCCCAGGTGGAGGTCGTGCTCTGCGACTGTTCCGCCCAGGACGCCGAACGCGTCTTCGCCTGTCTGCGCGCCCACTTCGAGTCCGACCGGCGCCCCGACGACCCGCCGCACGAAACCGGCACCGACCGGCCCACGATGTGGACCGGCATGTACGACACGGCCGCCGCCGTCACCACCGGCGCGGGCCGGCACCCCGCGCCGCCGTCCGCGCCCGTCACGGTCGAGGTCCAGGGCAGCCCGCCGGCGGTACGGCTGCTGCGGTCCGCGCTGGAGGAGGAGTACGCCGTGCGTCAGGTCGGCGTCGAAGCCGGTGACCAGGAGGTCCAGCTCCAACTCCGGGTCGAGGGCCGGGAGGGGCGCGGCTGATGACGACTCTGGGGGTGGGCACCGGGCGCGCGGCACGGGGTTCGGTGACCGAGGGCGCGGCCCGCGCCGGACTGACCGCGCGCGGAGTCATCTATCTGCTGGTCGGGGCGCTGGCCCTGCAGATCGCCTTCGGCGGGAGCTCGGAACAGGCGGACCGGCAGGGCGCCCTGGAGGAGATCTCCGAGAAGCCGCTGGGCTCGGTGATGCTGTGGGCCCTGGGCATCGGCCTGGTGGGCATGGCGCTGTGGCGGCTGTCGGAGGCCGTGTTCGGTGCGGCGGGTCCCGACGGCCGCAAGTGGACCAAGCGGCTCGCGTCCGCCGCGCGCTTCGTCTTCTACGCCTTCGTCGCCTACTCGGTGCTGACGTTCGCGGCGGGCGGGGGCAGCGGCGGAGGCGGCGGTGGTTCCAGCGACGAACAGTCCCGTGACGTGACGGCCCGCGCGCTCGAACTCCCCGGCGGCCAGTGGCTCGTGGGCGCGGCGGGCCTGGGTGTGATCGCCGCGGGCGGGTGGATCGGCGTACGGGCCGCGATGCGCTCGTACCACAAGCACCTCCGGCTCGGCGAGATGTCACGGCGGACGCGCCGCCTCGTCGACATCACCGGAGTGGTCGGCGGGGTCGCGCGCGGCCTGGTGTTCGCCACGGCCGGGGTCTTCGCCGTCCGCGCCGCGATCGAGTACGAACCCGACAAGGCCAAGGGCCTCGACGACACCCTCCGCTCCTTCGCCGACGCCCCTGCGGGCCCGGCGCTCCTGGCCTGTGTCGCGGTCGGGCTGGTCCTGTTCGGGCTGTTCTCGTTCGCCATGGCGCGCTGGCGCAAGGTCTGAGGCACGTCAGGAGGGCGGGCCGGCCGAGAGCGAGTCGCCTTCGGCCGACCGGTGTCCGATCCGCTCACGGGAAGCGTCGGTTCGCTCACGGGAACAGCCGGTTCGCTCACGGGAACAGTCGGTCGAGGAAGGCGTTCCCGTAGACCCGGTGCGGGTCGAGCCGGTCCAGGATCTCCCGCGCGCCGGCCCAGCCCGGCCCCGCGCCGTCGTCGAAGGACTCCGGTACGACGGTGCCGAGCACCTCCTCGTCGCTCCAGGCGGCCTCGTCCGTGTAACCCCAGCCCTTGGACCACTCGACCCGGGTGAGGGCGTGACCGCCGTCGTACGTGGCGAGAAGGAACGGCTCCAGCTCCCGGAAGAACGCCTCGGCGTGCGGCGTTCCCGGCAGCGTCAGCACGTCCAGCCACACGGCGGTGTCCCACTCGGGCCGGTCGGCGCGCGGTCGCAGCGCGGACAGCAGCGGGGCGCGGGCGCCGGCCACCCCGACGTCCGCCGGGTCGTCGAGGCCGGTCACCCGGATCTCCACCGAACCGTTGACCGGGTACCGCCCCTGGCCCGCGTACGCGGCGAGCCGCTCCCGGTAGAACGCCGCGAACTCGGAGACCACGCGCTGCACCTGGTCCCGAGAGGTGAGCACCGCGTACCCGTTCGCCGTCACCCGCAGCGTGGTCGGCTTCAGATAGAGGAGCGTGTTCTTCGACGGCCCCCAGATGTCGGCCGAGAACGTCGTCGTCAGTCCCAGCGAGGCCGTGGTCAGCTGGGCGTTGCCCAGCACCGGCGCGAGGTACCAGGCGGCGTCGGACACCATCCGGCCGACGAGGTCGGCACGTTGTCCGAGAAGGGGTTGGCACATGACTGTCGTGGAGTGCGCATGGGGGTGTACTAACTCGATCGTGTGATGGTCGGCTTCCGGGCTTGCGGTGTCCTGGGCCGTTCGGGCTACGGTGAGCGTGCGATCTGGGACGCCGGGTACGGCGCCAGTGTGCGGGGCCCCTGCTCCACCGGAGTGATGGTTCAGAGCCTCCCCGTCGCCTATGGCCGTGCCCATATGGCCAGGTCGCACAGGGAGTCGGCCTCTCGGGATCAGACCACGCACGGGATGCGTGTCGCTGTCTCGGGGTTGAGTACGCCGGGGACCAGTACGGGCGTCATGGCCGTGAGGTGCGTGGTCGTGTCGACGAGCAGGACCGGGGCGTCGGAGTCGGTGCCGGGGGCGATCGTCAGCGGCGACCAGCCGTGGGAGAGGCCGCGCGCTCGGACCGTCCAGCCCTGCCCGCGCGCCCAGTTGACGACCGCCACCACCTGCTCCGCGTCGGCAGGCGCGCACGCCCACAGCCCGGACGCCGTGCTCTCCCCGTCCCAGTTGCGGTACACCGTCCTGTACAGCTCGACGTCCGAGGGAAAGCCGGGCGGTTCGGCCGCGGCGGCGGCCGGGTCCTGACGGGCGAGCTGCGGAGTGAGGGCGAGCGCGGCGGCGCCGAGGAGAAAACCCCGGCGGGACGTGGCTGAGGAGTCGGTCACGGCGATCACGCTAGGCCGGACATGGGCACAAGTGACCGATCCGCCAACTGGCCTCACTCGTGTGAGTGAAGCTGCACAGGGGTGTGCTGGGTCGGTGGGGTCACGGCACCATCCAGGGAAGGGAGCATCGACCGACCGGGAGGACCTGTGACCGAGGTACACGGCAACCAGGACCGAGGCCGCGACGAGACCGAGGACGAGCGGGCCGACCGCCGCTGGAGCGAACTCATCCAGGAGGTGCGGGTCGCCCAGACCGGGGTGCAGATCCTGTTCGGCTTCCTGCTCACCGTCGTCTTCACCCCGCGCTACGACGATCTGCCGCAGACCGAGAAGACCATCTACATCGTCACCGTCATCCTCGGCGCCGCCGCCACCGGCGCACTGATCGGACCCGTCTCCTTCCACCGGATAGTCGCCGGACGCCGCATCAAGCCCGCCGCGGTCGAGTGGGCGAGCAGACTGACCGTCGTCGGTCTGATCCTGCTGCTCGCCACGATGACGGCGGCCCTGCTGCTGATCCTGCGCGTGGCCACCCACGACGGGTACGTGCCGTGGCTCGTCGGCGGTGTGGTCCTCTGGTACCTGCTGTGCTGGTTCGCTCTCCCGGCCTGGATCCGCCGCCGTCACGCCGACGACCGGCCCCGGCCCAGTCGTCACGACGGCGGGTGACACGGGGCGCGGTGCCCGAGGCGTGAAGCCGGGCGCCGTCACACCCGCGGGTGCCGGGCGCCGTCACACCCGCGGGTGACGGCGCCCGATGGCGGGAACGGCGGTGTTGCCCGTGGGTCGTGCGATGCGCGAGCGTGCCGTGTCATGGACCGTGACCAGAGTCGCCCCACCCCACCCCTGACCCGCCGTCAACTCCTCGCCGCCACCGGTGCCACAGGGGCCGCCGCGGTCATCGGCACCGCAGGCCCGGCCGCACCCGCGGATGCCCGAGCCCGTACCGCCGGCGCGGGCCTCTCCCTCACCTTCACCCGGGCCACCAACGGCTCGGCGACCCTCGCACCCGCCGGAGACGTGCTGATCGCCGAGATCCAGAGCGGGCTGTGGTCACTTCCGCGCGGCGGCGGCGAGGCGGTCCCCCTCACCCCGGCCGGCCTCGAACCCAACCGGCCCACCCATTCCCCGGACGGCGCTCTCGTCGCCTTCTGCGCCTACCAGGGCGGCGGCTTCCACCTGTGGACCATGCGCCCCGACGGCTCCGACCTGAGGCAGCGCACCGACGGCCCCTGGGACGACCGGGCACCGGCCTGGTCGCCCGACGGCACCCGCCTCGCCTTCGGCTCCGAACGCGGCGGCGACCCCGACGCCCCCTCGGGCGGAAGCCCCTACCGCGTCCACGTCCTGCACCTCGCCACCGGCGAGATCACCCAGGTCACCGGCCTCCCCGGCCAGGACGGCCCCCTCCAGGACGGCCCTTGGGAGGACTTCGACCCCACCTGGTCACCGGACGGGAGCCGCCTGCTGTTCGTGCGTGCGAAGGTCGTCACCACCGGCACCACCCCGTTCGTCGAGTCCCGCACGGTCGCCGCCGTGGCCGCCGACGGCACCGGTGCGGTGACCGTCGAGCACACCGAGACCGCCGCCGCCCAGGTCATGACCCCCGCTCCGGCCCCCGACGGCCGTCTCGCTCACCTGCGCACCACGGCCTTCCCGAACGGCTCCTGCACTCTCGTCGTCGACGGGCGGCCCGTCGAGGTCGACGGCGACCTCGCGCCCGTGCCACCCCGCTGGACGCCCGACGGCCGCCTGCTGCTCACGCTTGACGGCGGGTTCAGCCTCGTACGCCCGGAGGAACCCGCCCAGCCGGAGGAGATCCCCTTTGAGGCCGTGCTCCCGGTGGACCGCCCGCGCCACCGCGTCAAGGAGTACGACCTCGGGGAGGAGCGGGTCCGTCCCGTGCGGGGCATCCACCTGCCCGCACTGTCGCCGGACGGCCGCAGCATCGCCTTCGCCGCCCTCAACTCGCTCTGGTCGGCGAGTACTTCGGGAGGTCGCCGGCCGAAGAGGCTGCGCGAGTCGCCGCCCACCCGTACCCTGCTCGCGCCCTCCTGGGCACCCGACGGACGGTCGCTCGTCTACGCCGACGACCGCGACGGCCTGCTGGGCGTGTACCGACACGATCCGGCCACCGGCGAGGAGACCGCCCTCGCGACCGGCGGCCGTGTCATGCCCGCGCTCTCGCCCGACGGCGAGCGGCTCGCGTGCCTCGACATGGTCGGCCGACTCGTCGTACGGGACCTGGCGAGCGGTGCGGAACGCGTCCTCGTGGCGCCGCTCGGCGGGGGCGGAATCCCCGGCAGGCCGAGCTGGTCGCCCGACGGCCGCTACCTCGCACTGTGCGATCGCAACCGACTGGGCGCCCGGTTCCGGGAGGGCTACAACCTGATCCGGATCGTCGACACCACGACCGGCGCCGACCGGCTGCGCGCGGTCGCGCCCCACACCTCCATCGCCGACCGCTACGACTCCGGGCCCGTCTGGTCGCCCGACGGACGCTGGATGGCCGTGATCGTCGAATCCGCGCTGTGCCTGCTGCCCGTCACCCCCGACGGCACCCCACGCGGCAGGCTCCGCACCCTCACCACCGAACCCGCCGACCATCCCAGCTGGTCCGGCGACTCCGGGACCCTGCTCTACCAGTCCGGCACCCGGCTCCGCCTGATCGACGTCTCCGGCGACCACGCCCGGACGGTCCGCGTGCCGCTCGACGGCACCCGGCCCACCCCCGCCGACACCGTCGTCCACGCCGGGCGCCTCTGGGACGGCACCGGCGAGACGGTCCGCGACGACGTCGACATCGTCGTACGCGGCGGCCGCATCACCGCCGTCGAACCGCACCGGGGCAACCGCCGCGCCGCGCTCCGCCGGATCGACGCCTCCGCGCACACCGTGATCCCCGGCCTCTGGGACAGCCACACCCACCCCTGGCAGAGCACCTACGGCAGCCGCCAGGCCACCGCACAGCTCACCTACGGTGTCACCACCGCCGTCTCCCTGGGCGGCTTCGCCCACGAACAGGCCCGCATCCGCGAGGAGGTGAACACCGGCCGGCTCGCCGGGCCCCGGCTCCTCACCACCGGCGAACTCCTCGACGGCGCCCGGGTCGCGTACAGCATGGGACGCGCCCACCGCACGAAGGCCGGACTGCGGCGCTCGCTCGAACGAGCCGAGGCGCTGGACTGGGACTTCGTCAAGACCTATGTACGGGCGCCCGGTTGGGTGACGAGCGAGGCCGCGCGCTTCGCCCACGAGCGCCTCGGCGTCCGCACCGGCGGCCATCTGCTCTCCCCGGGCGTCCAGCTCGGACAGGACCTGACGACCCATCTCCAGGCCACCCAGCGCGCGGAGTTCGGCCACGCCGTCACCGCGCGCGGACAGGCCTACGAGGACGTCGTGGAGATCTACACCCGCCAGGGCGTGGACTTCTCCCTGATCGCCACCCCCTTCACGGCCGCACCCCTCATGGGCGCCGACCCGACGCTGGCCGACGACCCCCGCGTCACGGTCGTCATGCCGCCGTGGGACGCCGCCGTCGTCCGGCAGGGCGCGGGAATCCCGCCGAATCCCGCCCAACTCGCCGCGCTGCGCACCGAGACCGACATCTACCGGCGGATCCTCGCGGCCGACGGCGTCGTCGCCCTCGGCACCGACCAGCCGCTCGGCCCCGTCGGCCTCTTCCTCCACCTCGCCCTGCGCGCCCTGCACGCCGGGGGCCTCACCCCCGCCGAGACCCTGCGCACCGCGACCGTCCTCCCGGCCCGTCTCTTCGGTCTCGACGACGACCTCGGCACGGTCGAGACGGGCAAGCTCGCCGACCTGACGATCGTCGACGGCGACCCCTTCACCGACTTCGCCGACCTCGTCCGCACGGTGTCGGTCCTCCGGGGCGGAACCCCCTACACCACCGAGGAGTTGGTGGCCGCGTACCGGCCCTCCGCGCGACGGGTGAAGGCCGCCGGGACGGAGGAGGACTGGCTGGAGGTCGGCCGGACGATGCGCCGCGACGGCTGCTGCCACGACGGCCACTGACCTCCCGACGACGGTGCGGTCCCTGGCCACGGTCGGCGTCAGTGATCGGTTCCCTTGCCGATGAACAGCTCCGCGAAGGTCGACGCGGCGGCGGGGGAACCGAGCACGCGGCGGAGCCTCGCGGTGGCGGCGCCGGCCCGGAACGGGTCGCCGGACGACGGCCCGTGCAGCAGCTCCGCCAGCCACTGCGAGAACTCCTGGTAGTGCCAGACCCGGCGCAGACAGGCGTCCGAATAGCCGCGCAGCCCACGGTCGTCGCCCTGGCGGAGGCAGGCGATCAGGGCGTCCGCCAGGAGCAGGGCGTCGTACAGGGCCAGGTTCATGCCCTTCGCGGCGATGGGCGCCACGAGGTGCGCGGCGTCCCCGGCGAGGTACAGCCGACCGTACGCCATCGGCTCGGTGACGTAGTTGTGCATGTCGAGCACCCGCTTCTCGACCAACGGCCCCTCGGTGAGCGGTCGGGCGCCGGGCGCCGCGAGGCGGGTGTGCAGCTCGGACCAGACCCGGTCGTCCGGCCAGTTCGCCGGGTCGTCGCCGGCCGGGACCTCCAGGTAGTAGCGGGTGACCTCGGGGCTGCGCGCCATGTGCCCGGCGAAGCCCCGGGGATGCACACCGAGGACGACGCAGTCGGACGACGGGGGTGCCTCGGCGAGCAGCGCCAGCCACCCGACCCCGTGGTCGTGCCGGGCGACCGTGACGTGCTCAACCGGCAGCGCGGTCCGCGTGACACCACGGGCACCGTCACAGCCGGCGACGAACTCGCAGGCGAGGACGTGCCGTTCACCGGTCTCCGGGTCCACGTACGACACGGACGGGCGCTCACCGTCGATGTCGTGCACCTCGACCTCGCGCACGCCGAACCGTATGTCGCCGCCCCGGACGTCCGCGTACTCCCTGACCAGGTCCGTCACGAGCAGCGGCTGCGGGTAGACGTAGTGGTGGTGGCCGGTGATCTCCGTGTACGGAAACCGCTGCCGTCCACCCGCGAAACGGAACTCGAACTCCGTGTGCACCGGGGCCCGTTCCACGAGCCGGTCGGCGAGTCCGCGCCGTTCCAGCGCGCGCACCGCCCACTCCTCCAGGAACCCGGCCCGGGGGCGCCGCTCGATGAACCCGCGGCTCTCGGTCTCCAGCACCACACAGTCCACGGAGGCGGCACGCAGGATGCTGCCGACGGTGAGCCCGGCCGGTCCGGCACCGACGATGACGACGGGGGTGCGCTCGCGCCGGGGCGGGCCCGGGAGG
>NZ_JARGEE010000314.1:0-10816 GCF_033794485.1 Streptomyces sp. MB09-02B | reverse complement strand
GCTATCAGGCCCCCGCACCCCGAGTCATCAGGCGCCCGAGAACCGGGCGGAGCCAGCCGCCCCGTACCCTGGTGCCGTGAGCAGCCCCTCCCCCGACGCCCTCCTCGGCCCCGCCGACGTCCGCGAACTCGCCGCCGCGCTCGGTGTGCGTCCGACCAAGCAGCGCGGCCAGAACTTCGTGATCGACGCCAACACGGTCCGCCGCATCGTGCGGACCGCGGACGTCCGCCCGGAGGACACCGTCGTCGAGGTGGGCCCGGGTCTCGGCTCGCTCACCCTCGCCCTGCTGGAGGTCGCGGACCGCGTCACGGCCGTCGAGATCGACGACGTCCTCGCCTCCGCCCTGCCCGCGACGATCGCCGCCCGCATGCCCACCCGCGCAGGCCGCTTCGCCCTCGTCCACTCGGACGCGATGGACGTGACGGAACTCCCCGGGCCGGCCCCCACCGCCCTCGTCGCCAACCTCCCCTACAACGTCGCCGTCCCCGTCCTGCTGCACATGCTCGACACCTTCCCGAGCATCGAGCGCACCCTCGTGATGGTCCAGGCCGAGGTCGCCGACCGGCTCGCCGCCGGGCCGGGCTCGAAGGTGTACGGCGTGCCGTCGGTGAAGGCCAACTGGTACGCGGAGGTCAAGCGGGCCGGGGCGATCGGGCGGAACGTCTTCTGGCCGGCGCCGAACGTGGACAGTGGGCTCGTCTCCCTGGTCCGCCGGACGGAGCCGGTCAAGACCACCGCCGCCAAGCGGGACGTGTTCGCGGTCGTCGACGCGGCTTTCGCCCAGCGGCGCAAGACCCTGCGGGCCGCCCTCGCCGGCTGGGCCGGTTCCGCGGCCGCCGCCGAGGCCGCCCTCGTCGCCGCCGGGGTCTCCCCGCAGGCCCGCGGCGAGTCCCTGACGGTCGAGGAGTTCGCCGCCATCGCCGAGAACCGCGTCACCGAGGACGCCGGCGCGACCGGCCGATGAGCCGCCGCAAGCCCAGCCACCCCCAGTCCCACCCCGAGGAGCCCCGTCAGCCGTGAGCGTCACCGTTCGCGTTCCCGCCAAGGTCAACGTGCAGCTCGCGGTCGGCGGTGCCCGGCCCGACGGGTTCCACGACCTGGCCAATGTCTTCCTCGCCGTCGGGCTGTACGACGAGGTCACCGCCACCCCCGCCGACGAGCTGACCGTCACCTGCGAGGGCCCGGGCGCCGACCAGGTGCCCCTGGACCGGAGCAACCTCGCCGCCCGCGCCGCGCTCGCGCTCGCGCGGCGGCACGGGATCGAACCCGCCGTCCGACTTCACATCGTCAAGGACATCCCCGTCGCCGGCGGCATGGCCGGCGGCAGCGCGGACGCGGCCGGCGCGCTGCTGGCCTGCGACACGCTCTGGGGCACGAATGCCACACGCGGCGAACTCCTCGACATCTGCGCCGAGTTGGGCAGCGATGTGCCGTTCAGTCTGGTGGGCGGGGCCGCCCTCGGGACTGGCCGCGGGGAACGGCTTCGGCCCCTCGACGTGGGCGGCACCTTCCACTGGGTGTTCGCCGTCGCCGACGGCGGCCTCTCCACGCCCGCCGTCTACCGTGAGTTCGACCGGCTCCACGAGCACGACGTCGTCCCCGAGCCCGTCGCCTCCGAGGTGCTGCTCTACGCGCTCGCCAAGGGCGACGTGGACGCGCTCGCCGCGTTCCTGCCGGGCTCCAACGGCCTCCAGCCCGCCGCCCTCTCCCTCTTCCCGGAACTGACCGACACCCTCGCCGCAGGCCACGCGGCGGGCGCGCTCGCCGCGCTCGTCTCCGGCTCGGGCCCGACCACGGCCTTCCTCGCCCGGGACGCCGACTCCGCCCACGCGGTCGCCGAGGGTCTTCTCGCGTCCGGTACGTGCAAGTCCGCCCGCGTGGCCGCCTCGCCCGCGCCGGGGGCGACCGTGATCCGGGGCGCCCGGGCCTAGGTACTCAGAGGTGAGGTGAGTACGGGAGCGCTGCCGCTCACCCCGGCGCCCGCGCGACCGTACTCCCATGACCGCAACAACCAGCGCACGGACCGGTGCGGGCGCGCGTGCGAGCGAACTCGCCGCCGCCACCCCGGCCACCCGGGACCGGTACGTCGACCTCCTCCGTGTCGCCTCCCTCGGCACGGTCGTCCTCGGCCACTGGCTGATGGCGGCCGTGACCACCGGAAACGGCGGCGGTGTCGAGGTGGGCAACCTGCTCGCCGTCGAGCCGGGGCTGCAGATCCTCACCTGGGCCCTGCAGATCATGCCGGTGTTCTTCTTCGTCGGCGGCTTCTCGCACGCCCTCTCTTATCGCTCGCTCAGCCGGAAGGCCCCGGACGGCGCCTCCGTCTACCCCGCGTTCCTGCGGGCCCGCCTGCAGCGGCTGTTGCGGCCCACCATGGTCTTCATAGGGGTGTGGGGTGCCGCCGCCGTGGTTCTCCATCTGGCGGGCCAGGGCGGCGGGTTGCTCGACGTGGCGCTGCGGCTCGTCGCCCAACCGCTGTGGTTCATCGGCATCTATCTGGCGATGGTCGCCTTCACCCCGCCGCTGCTGAAGCTGCACGAACGGTACGGCTGGGGTGCGTTCGGCGGGTTGGTCGCGGCCGCCGCGCTCGTGGACACGCTGCGCTTCGCGCTCGACGTGCCCTTCGTCGAGTTCCTCAACTTCGCCTTCGTGTGGCTCGCGATCCACCAACTCGGGTTCCTACGCGCCGACGGGCGGCTGACGAGGCCCTATCTGCTCGCCGGTGCCGGGCTCGCGGGGGCCGCGCTGCTGGTGGCGTACGGGCCGTATCCGCTGTCGATGGTCGGGATGCCGGGCGAGAAGGTGTCGAACATGGCGCCGCCGACCTTCGCGCTGCTGTGCCACGGGCTGTGGCTGGTCGGTGCGGTGGAGTGGGTGCGCCGGCCGGTCGCACGGTGGCTGGAGCGGCCGAAGGTGTGGCGGACGGTCGTGGCGGCCAACGGCATCTCGATGACCGCGTTCCTGTGGCATCTTTCGGCCATGCTCGGGGTGTACGGCGTGCTGCTCGTCCTGGACGTCGACCTGCCCACGCCCGCGACGGGCGCCTGGTGGGCCCAGCTGCCCCTGCGGATCGTGGCCGCGGCCGTCCTCACGGCGGTTCTCGTCGCTGCCTTCCGGGGCTTCGAACGGCCCCCGGCCCGCCCCTCAGGGCTGTCTCGGCCGGGCAGTTCCAGCAGGTCGGAGGCGTATTCCGGGCCTGCCGCCGCTCTGGGGGTGACCCTGTGTCTGTTCGGGGTGCTGGGACTCTCCATGGTCGGATTCGGCGGGCTGTTCGAGGGGCGCACGGCCCTGTTGATCGCCGTCCAGGTCAGCGCTCCGGCGGCCGTGGCCATGACACTCGCCGGGTGGGCGCTGGTGGAACTCATTGGTCGTGGCACACGGTCAAGTGCCTGACCGGAGCGGTCCGGTGGAGGAAATGTGCAGGTCACGCAATGGTCTGCCAAACCCCTCAGTTTGTAACCCACGCCACAGCGCTTTAATGTTCACGGAAGTTCCTTTTGGGTCCCTTCGGGTGATTCGCCGCTCATTTTCGAGTGGCATGATCTCGATCCCCGGTGCCTGGTTACCGGCGGTACTTCCCGTGCGCGTGGTGTCGTCCCCGCGGCGGGCGAGAGGGGTTCCTCATGGAACACATCGACCACTTCAGCGCCGGATGGGTCACCCCCGTCCTCTCCTACGTCATGGCCTGTGTCGGCTCCGCGCTCGGGCTGCGCTGCACCGTCAGGGCACTTGAGGCCGAGGGCGCCTCCAAGCGGAACTGGCTCACGCTGGCGTCGTTCGCGATCGGCTCGGGCATCTGGACCATGCACTTCGTCGCGATGATGGGCTTCGGCGTGGAGGGCACCCCGATCCGCTACGACGTCCCGATGACCGTCCTCAGCCTGGTCATGGCGATCGCCGTGGTCAGCGCCGGTGTCTTCACCGCCGGCTACGGCCGCTCCCGGATCCGCGCGGTGGCCTTCGGTGGCCTCGGTACCGGCCTCGGCGTGGCCGCGATGCACTACACCGGCATGGCCGCGCTCAACCTGCACGGCCAGGTCACCTACGACCCGTCCCTCGTCATCGCCTCCGTGGTGATCGCCGTCGTCGCCGCGACCGCCGCGCTCACGCTCACGCTGATCGTGCGGGGCGGGGTGCTCGCCGCGATCGCCGCGCTGGTCATGGGACTCGCGGTCAGCAGCATGCACTACACCGCGATGTACGCCGTGAGCATCGAACTCGCGCCGAGCACCGCCCAGTTGGCCGGGGCGACGGCCACGGAGTTCCTCTTCCCGCTGGCCGTGATGCTGGGGTCGTTCCTCTTCCTGACCTCGGCCTATGTGGCCCTCTCGCCGACCGGGAAGCGGGCGGAGTCCTCTTTCGCCGACGAGTTGCTGCGTGAGGTGGAGCTGTCGACGGCGTGAGCGCTCCCCTGTGAGCGCCCTGTTTGCCTGCGGGCCCGGTGGGGGCCGGCCGCGCAGTTCCCCGCGCCCCTTTCGGGGCGCTCGATCCTCCCTCTCCTGATGAGGTCCCCAAATGAAGATCCTCCGTGCGACCACCCGGCTGCTGCGCCCCAGATCCGTGCGGGCGAAGATCGTCGCCCTGTTGATGCTGCCCATCGTGTCGCTGATGGCGTTGTGGAGCTACGCCGCCGTGACGACCGTGGCCGCCATCGGTGACACCGAGCGGGCCAAGGACGTCAACAGCGAACTCCTGGCGCCGGTCGCCGAGTTCGTTTCCGCGTTGCAGGACGAGCGGACTGCCGCGATGCGGTACGCGGCCGAGCCCACCGAGACGGGTCTCGACGACCTGAGGGCCGACCAGCAGGCCACCGACAAGGCCGTGACGGCGCTCCGGACGGGCCTCAGCTCCTCCAGTTCGGACGCCGCCCTCATCGACCCGGGGCTGCCCGACCGTCTGGACACCCTCGAAGCCGACTTCAGCGACCTCGCCGCCCTGCGCGCGGGCACCGACGGGTCGGGCGCGAGCAACGCCGAGAACACGGTGTCGACGGTGTACACCGAGTACTCCACCGTCATCGGCCACGCCTTCGCCGTGACCGGCGCGCTCACCAGCGAGAAGGGCACCGACGCGACCTCCGAGGCGCGGGTCGTCCTCGAACTCTCCCGGGCCCGGGACGCCGTCGCCCGCGAGCAGGCGCTACTGGGCGCCGCCACCGCGTCCGGGACGCTGGGCAAGGAGGAGTACGCGCGGTTCGTGGGCGCCGTCGCCGTCCAGCGCGAACTGCTGCGCCCGGCCGTCGCCGACCTCAAGGCCGAGCACCGGCCCGCCTACGACGTGCTCCTCGACAGCGACAGCTACGCCGCCCTCGTCAAGGTCGAGGACGGGGTGACCGACGCCGGCGCGGGACCGGTGTCGGCGGCCGTGCTGAAGGACTGGGACGCCTCCTCGACGGCCGTGCTGGAGGGCCTGGCAGCGGCCGAGGAGGACGCGGGGACGGGCGCGGCGGCCAAGGCGGACGTCTTCGGCTGGGACAACCTCGGCGCGTCCGGCGTCGCCGTCGTCCTCGGCCTCGCCGGTGTGCTCCTGTCGCTGCTGGTCTCCGTGGGCGTCGGGCGCGGCCTCATCGTCGAACTCCTCGACCTGCGCAACTCCGCCCTGGAGGTCGCCGGGCGCCGGCTGCCGCAGGCGATGCGCAGGCTGCACGCCGGGCAGGGCGTCGACATCGACGCCGAGGCCCCTATGCGGCGCCTCGCCGGTGACGAACTCGCCCAGGTGGGCACCGCGCTCACCGCCGTGCAGCGGGCCGCGCTCAAGGCGGCCTCCGAGCGCGCCGAACTCCTCAGCGGCATCTCCGGGGTGTACGTCAGCCTCGCCCGCCGCAGCCAGGTGCTGCTCCACCGGCAGCTCGACCTGCTCAGCGTCATGGAGCAGCGCCAGCAGGAACAGCGGAACCACGCCGAGCTGTACGACCTGTACCGCGTCGACTACCTCGCCACCCGGATGCGGCGCCACTCCGAGTCGCTGCTCATCCTGTCGGGGATCGCGCCCGGCCGGGGCTGGCGCGACCCGATCGCGCTGACGGACGTCCTGCGGGCCGCCGTCGCCGAGATCGAGGACGGGACCCGGGTCCAGGTGTGGGCCGTACCGAAGGTGTCGCTGAACGGCGGTTCCGTCGCCGACGTCATCCATCTGCTCGCCGAGCTCGTCGAGAACGCCGCCGCGTTCTCCCCGCCCTCCACCAAGGTCCAGCTGCGCGCCGCCCGGCTGCGGGACGGCATCCTCATCGAGGTCGAGGACAGCGGCTTCGGCATGAACGAGGAGGGGATGGCCGAGGCCAACCGCAAGCTCCGGTCGGAGCGGGTCGACCTCCTCGACGCCAAGCAGATCGGCCTGTTCGTGGTGAACCGGCTCGCCGACCGGCAGGGGCTGCGCGTCGAACTGCGGCAGTCGACCGACGGAGGCGTCGCCGCGGCCGTCTTCATCCCCGAGAACCTGATCCGCGACGACATGCCCGTCCACCAGGAGCCGGCCGACGACACCCGCTCCCCCGCCGTCCAGCGGCAGCGGCGGCCCTAGGGCCGCACAGGACCGCCGTGCGCCCCGGGTGGTGGTCTCCCCGGGGCGCACGGCCTTGGTGCGCGGGCATTCCTGTACGGCGACGACCTACGGGGGTGGAAAGCACGGGGCGCAGCCCCTGCTTTTCAGGGGCGCGGGGAACTGCGCGAGAAGCCCCACCGGACCCGCACCCGAAGTCGACCCGCTCCCGTCTCGCGCTGAAGCCCCGGGCCCTCACCCGTCGCGGCCGCCGCCCGCGCGCGACCGACCGCCCGCCGCCCCGTCACACCCGTGCGCCCCGCCGACTACCCTGGAGGGTCGATCGTCCCCGTGGCAGGAGAGTAATGGCCGTCAACCTGGTCAATGTCGAGAACGTCAGCAAGGTGTACGGCACCCGCGCCCTGCTCGACGGGGTCTCGCTCGGCGTCTCCGAAGGGGACCGGATCGGCGTCGTGGGGCGGAACGGGGACGGCAAGACCACCCTGATCCGGATGCTCGCCAAGCTGGAGGAGGCCGACACCGGGCGGGTCACCCACTCCGGCGGCATCCACGTCGGCGTGCTCACCCAGCACGACTCCCTCGACCCCACCGCCACCGTCCGGCACGAGGTCATCCGCGACATGGCGGACCACGAGTGGGCGGGCAACGCCAAGATCAGGGACGTTCTGACGGGCCTCTTCGGCGGGCTCGACCTCCCGGGCTTCCCGCAGGGGCTCGACACCGTCATCGGACCGCTCTCCGGCGGTGAGCGGCGGCGCATCGCGCTCGCCAAGCTGCTCATCGAGGAGCAGGACCTGATCGTCCTCGACGAGCCCACCAACCACCTCGACGTCGAGGGCATCTCCTGGCTCGCGAACCACCTGCGGGAGCGGCGCTCCGCCCTCGTCTGCGTCACCCACGACCGGTGGTTCCTGGACCAGGTCTGCACCCGCATGTGGGACGTGCAGAAGGGCACGGTCTTCGAGTACGAGGGCGGCTACTCCGACTACGTCTTCGCCCGCGCCGAGCGGGAGCGGATCGCCGCCACCGAGGAGACCAAGCGGCAGAACCTGGTCCGCAAGGAGCTGGCCTGGCTGCGGCGCGGCGCCCCCGCCCGTACGTCGAAGCCGCGCTTCCGCGTCGAGGCGGCCAACGAGCTGATCGCGGACGTACCGCCGCCGCGCGACACCAGCGAGCTGATGAAGTTCGCGTCGACCCGGCTGGGCAAGACCGTGTTCGACCTGAAGAACGTCACCGTGCAGGCCGGTCCGAAGGTGCTGCTGAAGCACCTGACCTGGCAGCTCGGGCCGGGCGACCGCATCGGCCTCGTCGGCGTCAACGGGGCCGGCAAGACCTCCCTGCTGCGGGCCATGGCGGAGGCCGCGCGCAGCGAGGGGGAGAAGCAGCCGGCCGCCGGGCGGGTCGTCACCGGCAGGACCGTCAAGCTCGCGTACCTCTCCCAGGAGGTCGCCGAGCTCGACCCGAACCTGCGGGTGCTCCAGGCCGTGCAGCAGATCCGCGACCGCGTCGACCTCGGCAAGGGGCGCGAGATGACGGCGGGGCAGCTCTGCGAGACCTTCGGCTTCAACAAGGAGAAGCAGTGGACGCCGGTGGGCGACCTCAGCGGTGGCGAGCGGCGGCGCCTGCAGCTGCTGCGGCTGCTGATGGACGAGCCCAACGTCCTCTTCCTCGACGAGCCGACCAACGACCTCGACATCGAGACGCTCACGCAGTTGGAGGACCTGCTCGACGGGTGGCCGGGGTCGATGATCGTGATCTCCCACGACCGGTTCTTCATCGAGCGGACGACGGACAAGGTGTTCGCGCTGCTCGGTGACGCGGCGCTGCGGATGCTGCCGCGCGGGATCGACGAGTACATCGAGCGGCGCCACAAGATGGAGGAGGCCGCGGCGGCGTCCGCCGGGGTCGCAGTGAAGCCCGCCGCCGAGACCGCGTCGCAGAGGAGCGCCGCCGACGTCCGCGCCGCGAAGAAGGAACTCCAGAAGATCGAGCGGCAGTTGGACAAGGTCTCCGAGAAGGAGACGAAGTTGCATGCGCGGATTGCCGAGAACGCGACCGACTTCTCGAAGGTGGGAGAGCTGGACGCCGAGTTGAGGGCGTTGCTCGGGGAGAAGGAAGAGCTGGAGATGCGGTGGCTTGAACTGGCGGATGACGCGTAGTCGGTCGATCCGGGCGGCCGTCCGCCGTGGGGGCTCGTGTTCGAGGCCGAGGCCCCGCGCACGTCCCGTGAAGGGGGCGTGAAGGAGCGTAACGGGGGCATCACGGGCCGGTTCTCCCTTGGGAACAGGGGAGCGACCGGCCCCATGTGCGAGCACGTCGCAGTGATAGAAAGAGCCGTCTGAGAACAGTCTGAGAAGCGACACCACGCGGTCACACGGGTGGCTCGAAAGCAGCGAACAGGGGGAAAGCGCTGATGGTTCAGCCGCCCGATCAGCCGCCGCACGGCGGTTACGGAGTTCCGGGGAATCCACCGCCGTCGCAGCCGCAACAACCGCAGCAGCCGTACGGCTACCCGCAGACGCCCCCGCCGCAGGGCCCGCCCGCACCTGGCCCCGGCTACGGCTACCCGCCCCAGCAGCAGCAGCCGCCCGCGCAGCCGGGCCCGTACACCCAGCCCGGCCCGTACGGCCAGCCGCAGCAGCCCGGCCCGTACGCGCAGCCCGGCCCGTACAACCCCGCGTCGCAGGCCGGTTACGGCTACCCGCAGCCGCAGTACGCGGGCGCGCCCACGCCCCCGCCGGTCGGCGGCGGTGTCGGCGGCGGTGGGTCGAAGAACCCGTTCAAGGGCAGGCCCGCGATGGTCGTCGGGGCCGCCGTGGCCGCACTGCTCGTGGTCGGCGGCGCCGTGTTCGCCGTGACGACCCTCGGGGACGACGGCGAGAAGAAGCCCGTCGCCAAGGAGAGCACCGGCCCGTCCGAGGACGACAAGCCGTCCGACGCGCCCTCCGCGCCCGTCAACCCGGGCGACGGCAGCGGCGACGGCGGCGAGGACCTCGACATCTCCGACCTCAACGCCGACCGCAAGGACGGCGAGGCGAAGGTCCTCTGGTACAAGAGCGCGCCCGACGCCCCCGGTTCGGGCGCGGGCGCCCCCGGTCTGTGGGTCACCGACAAGGTCGCGGTGAAGCCCGCGTACAAGCAGCTGTTCGCCTACAACGTGGGTGACGGCGACCCGGCCTGGGACCCGATCGAGTTCCCCGGCAAGATCTGCGCGGTCACCCCGCAGGAGACCTCTGACGACCGGGCCGTGGTCGCGTACCAGAAGAGCACGTCGAAGAACGCGGACTGCGACCAGCTCCAGCAGATCGACCTGAACACCGGCGACAAGGGATGGTCGGCCCAAGTGGAGAAGGGCGACCTGTTCGACAGCGCCCACAGTGTCTCCCTGGCCGTCGCCGGTGACACCCTCGTGGTGGGCCGCTCGCAGTCCGGGACGGCGTACGACATCAACACCGGCAAGAAGCTGTTCGACAAGAAGACCTACGGCCAGTCCTGCTACCCGTCCGGGTTCGCGGGCGGCGCGCGGCTGGTCGTCGTCTCCTCCTGCGCGGTGACCACGGAGAAGGAGCACGACGAGGTCCAGGAGCTGGACCCGAAGACCGGCAAGGCCAAGTGGACGCGGAAGATCCCCAAGGGCTGGAAGGTCGAGAACGCGTACTCCGTGGACCCGCTCGTCCTCTACCTCACCAACGAGGAAGAGAACACCTGGAACATCTCCACCTTCAAGGCCGACGGATCGACCCGTTCGCAGGTCGACTCCGACGCCTCGTTCGCCCCCGACTGCGACGGCGGGATCCTCACCGGGAACCTCGCCGGCTGCACCGGCGTCGCGAGCGACGCGAACACGCTCTACCTGCCGACCGAGGAGAAGGACGGCACGAACCAGATCGTCGCGCTGAACCTCGCCACCGGCAAGGAGAAATGGCGCGTCAAGTCGCCCACCGCCGACGCGGCGGTGGAGCCGCTGCGGACCGAGGGCGGGAAGCTGATCGCGTACGTCGAGCCGTCGTCGGACGCCGGCGGCCAGATCGTGTCGTTCCCGACCACGGGCGGCAGCCCCGCGGCCACCCCGCTGCTGCGGATGCCGGCGAGCGCCGCGGCGATCGAGAGTTCCTTCTACTCGAAGGCCATCGACTACGTGGACGGACGTTTCTACATCTCCTCGACCCTGCTCAGCGGTGCCGACGAGTCGAAGGAGAAGTTGATGCTGGCCTACGGCAAGTGACAGCCCCGCTCGTCCCACACCCGACCACCGAGATCCGCTCCGAGGTATCCACGTCATGACGCAGCCGCCGCCCCCGCCGAACCAGCCCCCGGG
>NZ_JARGEE010000313.1:0-10835 GCF_033794485.1 Streptomyces sp. MB09-02B | reverse complement strand
CCCCCCACCCCGTTAGGCGCCCCCCGCTCAACCGGCGGAGCCGAACGCATCGTTCATCTGCTTCGCCGCGTCCTCCGACGCCTCGGCCACGTCCTTCTTGCCGCTGACGACCTCCTGGAACATCGTCGGAAGCACCAGCGACGCGTCGATCTGCGCCCACGCCGAGGACGCGGGCACGAACTTCGTGCCGGAGGACAGCGTCTTCACGAACGGCTCGATGAACGGCTCCTCCTTCGCCGCCTCGGCCCGCACGTCCGTGTACGTGGGCAGGAAGCCCATCGCGTCGAAGAGTTCGCCCTGGGTCTCCTTGGACGTCAGCCGCTTCATCAGGTCGACGGCGAGGGTGCGGTGCTTGGTGCTCTTCAGGACGCCGACGTTGTTGCCGCCCGCGAACGCCGGGGCCACCGAGCCGGACTTCACACCCGGAAGCGGTACGACCGCGTACCTGCCCTTGACCTTGCCGGCCTCCACCGCCGCGTGGCTGAAGTCACCGCCGATCGCCATCCCGGCCTTGCCCGCGGCGAACGCGGTGACCGTGTCGTTGCCGCCCATGCCCGCGCACTTGGCGGCGGGGCAGTTGTCGTCGCCGAAGAGCGAGGTGTAGGCCTCGATGCCCTTCCGGGCCGCCGCGCTGTCGATGGTCGAGGCGTACGAGCCGCCCTTGCCCTCGGCTATCTCGCCGCCGTTGGCCCAGACGAAGGGCATGGCACCGTAGGTGTAGGCGCCGCCGACGACGAGGCCGTACAGGTCGGGCTTGGCGGCCCGGATCTGCTTGGCGGTGGCGGCCAGCTGGTCCAGGGTCTTCGGGACTTCGAGGCCCAGCTCCTCGAAGACGTCGGTGCGGTAGTACAGGGCCCGGACGCCCACGAAGAAGGGCGCCCCGTAGACCTTCCCCTCGACCGTGACGGACGTCTTGGCGGTCGGGTCGGAGGACTCGGCGTCGGACCAGCCGTTGAACTCCGTGGTCACGTCGGCGAGTCCGCCGTCCTTCACGTAGCCGGCGGTGTCCGTGTTGCCGTACTCGATGACGTCGGGGGCGCTCTCGGGATCGTTGAAGGCGGCCTTGATGCGCTGGGCGCGGGTCTCGACGGGGATGTACTCGACCTTGGCCTTCGCGCCGTCGTGCGCCTTCTCGAAGGCGGCGACCACCTTGTCGACGACCTGCTGCTTCGGCTCGTTGCTCACCTCCTGGAAGAGCCACACCCGGAGGGTGCCGGTCTTCTCGTCCTCCCCGGCGGAGGAGTTGTCGGAGGTCTGGGGGGCACAGGCGGTCAGCCCGGCGAGGGCCAGTGCCGCTACGGGCGCGGCGAGTCGGGCGGCGAGCTTCATCGAGCGAATCCTCCGGAGGGGGGAGCGGAGCGTTGCATTCTCCGCAACGGACGTTCTGCTCTACACAACACACCGGAGGCTATGGAGTACATGAACATGACCACAAGAGGTCTCAACCACCTTGTGATCCGAAGAAGCGTTCCCTGCAACGGGGTTCAGCACGAAGGGCACGACAAAGCCCGGGGGCGCCTGCGCAGACGCTCCCGAGCCGATCGCGCCGTGGGTTACTTCTTGCCGTCGCCCTGGTCGTCGCCGCCCGCGCCGAGGGACTCGAAGATCTCCTTGCACATGGGGCACACGGGGTACTTCTTCGGGTCGCGGCCCGGGACCCACACCTTGCCGCACAACGCCACGACGGGCGTGCCGTCGAGGGCGCTCGCCATGATCTTGTCCTTCTGGACATAGTGGGCGAAGCGCTCGTGGTCGCCGTCGCCGTGCGACGTCTGCGGCGTCGGCTCGACGAGGGTCCCCGTACCAGTACCGCGCTCGGGCTCAAGAGTGCTCATGGAGCCAAGGGTACTGAAGCGCACCCGCATCAGTTGAGCGAAGGGTCGTCCGGATAGGTGGCCACCATCGCGAGTTCGCTGCGCTGGCGGCGCAGGACCTCCCGCCAGAGCCGTTCCGGGCACGGGCAGGAGACGTCGCCGGGTTCGGACTCGACGACGTACCAGGCGCCCTCCGCCAGTTCGTCCTCCAGCTGGCCCGGCCCCCAGCCCGCGTACCCGGCGAAGATGCGCAGCGAGCCGAGCGCGGAGGCCAGCAGCTCCGGCGGGGCCTCCAGGTCGACCAGGCCGATCGCGCCGTGCACCCGCCGCCAGCCGAGCGGGGTCCGGTCCACGGAACCGCCGCCGGGGATCACCGCGACCCCCAGCGCCGAGTCCAGTTGCACCGGACCGCCCTGGAAGACCACCCCGGGTTCGCCGGCGAGATCCGCCCAGCCCTCCAGGATGTCGCCGACGTCCACCGGGGTGGGCCGGTTGAGGACCACGCCGAGCGAGCCCTTCTCGTCGTGGTCGAGGAGCAGCACGACAGCGCGGTCGAAGTTCGGGTCCGCCAGGGCGGGCGTGGCCACGAGCAGCCGCCCTGTGAGCGAGGACACCTCGGTCATGCCAGACATGATCCCGCATCCCGCCCCCGCGCGGGGAGCCAATCCCCCGAGCGGTGTGCGCGCAGCCATGAATCCAGGCCAGTGGCCCGCAGGGCCTCCGGCAGGGCGGTGGTGGGAGACGGGCGGGCGCACCGGCACGAACCCCGCGCACGGCCAATCCGGTGACCCCGCGTGGCCGGTGGTGAACGGTTCGTGTTGTGGCGAATCCATGACGTGGCTGAGAGGCCCTTGGGCTTACGGAAGGGGGGTGGGCGGCGATTACGCTAGCTCTCCGGCTCGCGCCGCGCCGACCCCCGCACCACGGGTCCGTCGGCCGTCCGCCCACGCCGCACACGCCTCTGCCCAACTCCACGGAACGCGAGATCCATGACCGTCAACGGCTCTGACGACGTACTGCTTGTACACGGCGGCACCCCGCTCAGTGGCGAGATCCGTGTCCGCGGTGCGAAGAACCTCGTACCCAAGGCCATGGTCGCCGCGCTGCTCGGCAGCGGTCCGAGCCGGCTGCGCAACGTGCCCGACATCCGCGACGTACGGGTCGTGCGCGGGCTGCTGCAGCTGCATGGCGTAACGGTCCGCCCGGGCGACGAGCCGGGCGAGCTGGTGATGGACCCGACGAACGTGGAGAGCGCGAACGTCGCCGATATCGACGCCCACGCCGGCTCCTCCCGCATCCCGATCCTCTTCTGCGGCCCGCTGCTGCACCGCCTCGGCCACGCCTTCATCCCCGGTCTCGGCGGCTGCGACATCGGCGGCCGGCCGATCGACTTCCACTTCGAGGTGCTGCGGCAGTTCGGCGCGAAGATCGAGAAGCGGGAGGACGGCCAATACCTGGAGGCACCGCGTCGGCTGCGGGGCACGAAGATCCAGCTGCCGTACCCGTCGGTGGGCGCGACCGAGCAGGTGCTGCTCACGGCCGTCCTCGCGGAGGGCGTGACGGAACTCGCGAACGCGGCGATCGAGCCGGAGATCGAGGACCTGATCTGCGTCCTGCAGAAGATGGGCGCCATCATCGCGATGGACACCGACCGCACGATCCGCATCACCGGTGTGGACTCGCTCGGCGGCTACAACCACAAGGCGCTCCCGGACCGCCTGGAGGCCGCCTCCTGGGCGTCCGCCGCCCTGGCGACCGAGGGCGACATCTACGTCCGGGGCGCCCAGCAGCGCTCGATGATGACGTTCCTGAACACCTACCGGAAGGTGGGCGGTGCCTTCGAGATCGACGACGAGGGCATCCGCTTCTGGCACCCGGGCGGCCAGCTGAAGTCGATCGCGCTGGAGACGGACGTCCACCCGGGCTTCCAGACCGACTGGCAGCAGCCCCTGGTCGTCGCCCTGACGCAGGCCACCGGCCTCTCGATCGTCCACGAGACGGTCTACGAGTCCCGGCTGGGCTTCACCTCCGCACTGAACCAGATGGGCGCGCACATCCAGCTCTACCGCGAGTGCCTCGGCGGCTCGAACTGCCGCTTCGGCCAGCGCAACTTCCTGCACTCGGCGGTCGTCTCCGGCCCCACCCGGCTGCAGGGCGCCGACCTGGTCATCCCCGACCTGCGCGGCGGGTTCTCGTACCTCATCGCGGCCCTGGCGGCCCAGGGCACGTCCCGGGTCCACGGCATCGAGCTGATCAACCGCGGCTACGAGAACTTCATGGAGAAGCTCATGGAACTCGGCGCCAAGGTGGAACTGCCGGGCAAGGCGCTGGGCTGAGCCGTGCCCTGAGAAGCAAGGAGCGCAACCCCTGCTTCTCAGGGGCGCGGGGCTGTGACATCTGCGGCTCCGCCGCGGGGCGCGACCGGCCACGACGGACCCGCAGCCGTATACACACGACGATGGGGGCGGCACCTGGAAGACCAGGTGCCGCCCCCATCAGGCGTTCTACGCGCGCCACGCCATCCCCGGAAGGACGGACGGCAAGGTTACTTGCCCTTCGCCGCTTCCTTGAGCTTGCTGCCCGCGGAGACCTTCACGCTGTAGCCGGCGGGGATCTGGATCGGGTCGCCGGTCTGCGGGTTGCGAGCGGTGCGAGCGGCACGGTGGGTGCGCTCGAAGGTCAGGAAGCCGGGGATGGTGACCTTCTCGTCGCCCTTGGCGACGATGTCGCCGACGACCTCGGCGAACGCGGCCAGCACGGCGTCGGCGTCCTTGCGGGTCACCTCGGCACGGTCGGCCAGCGCGGCCACCAGCTCACTGCGGTTCATGTTGTTACTCCCGTGTTCTTCTTGCCGTTGAGGCGGACCCAGGTCCGTCGTCAGACCATCGCGCCCAGAAACGCATCCTGCACTCACCTGCGGCGGGAAAGCCAATCCGGCACCCCTGGGGAGTCACACGAACACCCTCGGGAGTCACCCGAACGCCCATGGGGGCCGTGGCAGGCCTGAGCTTGGCCGCCACACTAAAGGGCGGCGCAAGCCCTCCGGCCCCGCGACGCGCCGAGGGCGGGGGGCCGTGGCCACCGTCACAACGGGGGTTCAGGCCGAGGCCGCCGCCTTCGCGGCCTCGCGGACCGCCCCGGCGACCGCGCCCGCGACCTTGTCGTTGAAGACGCTCGGGATGATGTAGTTCGGGTTCAGCTCGTCCTCGGTGACGACGTCCGCGAGGGCGGTCGCGGCGGCGAGCATCATCTCCGTGTTGACGGTCCGGGACTGGGCGTCGAGGAGACCGCGGAAGACACCCGGGAAGACCAGCACGTTGTTGATCTGGTTCGGGAAGTCGGAGCGGCCGGTGGCCACGACGGCCGCCGTCTGCCGGGCGACAGCGGGGTCGACCTCGGGGTCGGGGTTCGCGAGCGCGAACACAATGGCGTTGTCGGCCATGGCGGACACGTCGTCGCCGTCGAGGACGTTCGGGGCGGAGACGCCGATGAAGACGTCGGCGTCTCGCACGGCCTCCTTGAGGGTGCCCGTGAGGCCCTCGGGGTTGGTGTTGTCGGCGATCCAGCGCAGCGGCGAGTCGGGGGCGGCGTCGACCAGGTCGGCGCGGTCGCAGTGCACGACACCGTGGATGTCGGCCACGACGGCGTTCTTCACACCGGCGGCGATGAGCAGCTTGAGGATGGCCGTACCGGCCGCGCCGGCGCCCGACATGACGACGCGGATGTCCCCGATCGCCTTGCCCGCGACGCGAAGTGCGTTGGTGAGGGCGGCGAGGACGACGATCGCGGTGCCGTGCTGGTCGTCGTGGAAGACGGGGATGTCGAGGGCCTCGCGCAGCCGGGCCTCGATCTCGAAGCAGCGGGGCGCGGAGATGTCCTCCAGGTTGATGCCCGCGAAGCCGGGGGCGATCGCCTTGACGATCTCGACGATCGCGTCGGTGTCCTGGGTGTCCAGGCAGATCGGCCAGGCGTCGATGCCGGCGAACCGCTTGAAGAGGGCCGCCTTGCCCTCCATGACGGGCAGCGCGGCCTTGGGGCCGATGTTGCCGAGGCCCAGCACGGCGGAGCCGTCCGTCACGACCGCAACGGAGTTGCGCTTGATGGTGAGGCGGCGGGCGTCCTCGGGGTTCTCGGCGATCGCCATGCAGACGCGGGCCACACCGGGGGTGTAGATCATCGAGAGGTCGTCACGGTTGCGGATGGGGTGCTTCGACGCCATCTCGATCTTGCCGCCGAGGTGCATCAGGAACGTACGGTCGGACACCTTGCCGAGCGTCACGCCCTCGATGTGGCGCAGCTGCTCCACGATCTCGTCGGCGTGCGCCGTGGAGGTGGCGGCGATGGTGACGTCGATGCGGAGCTTCTCGTGGCCGGACGCGGTCACGTCGAGGCCGGTCACCGAGCCTCCGTGGGACTCGACGGCTCCGGTGAGCTGGGAGACCGCGGTTCCGCTCGCGGGCACCTCCAGCCGGACCGTCATCGAGTAGGAGACGCTGGGCGCCGTTGCCATGGCCGACTTCCTCTGCTTTCGCGTACTTCTGCTACTGCGTTTGCTGCGTTTTGCCGTCCGATCGTCGCACCTACCGCCGAGTAGGCGTTAGCCGTCCGGGGTTGAGAACGTTTTGTTCTCAACGAGAAGAGGTCCACGTCACATTCGACGTGGACCTCTTCGTACGTTCAGTGGCACCGACCCGCCATGCTCGCCTCGCGGCAAGTGGTCGCTCGTAGCGACGAAGGTTGGGCCCGGGGGCTTGGATCGAGCCGGTGCCACCACCAGGCTAACAGGCGCCTCGGAGTTCGGGGAGTTGCTGGTGCGTCGGCGGGTGCAAGTGGTGTGTGGTTGCTCGCGCGCACCCGACCGACTGCCCGCTCAGTCCCGCAACAGGTCGGGGACGCCGTCCGCGTCCGGGTCGTCCCGCTCCGCCGAGACAACCGTCAGCTGCTGCGTCGCCCGGGTGAGTGCGACGTACAACACCCGCAGCCCCGCCGGGGACTCGTCCGCGATCTCCGCCGGGGAGACGACCACCGTGGCGTCGTACTCCAGGCCCTTCGCCTCCAGGCTGCCGAGGGCCACCACCCGGTCGCCGAGGCCGGCCAGCCAGCGGGCGGCCTCCTCCCGGCGGTTCATGGCGACCACGACGCCCACCGTGCCGTCGACGAGGTCCAGCAGGCAGGCGGCCTCCGCGCGGACCGTGCGGGCCAGGGTGTCGCGGGCTGCCGTGACGAAGCGGGGTTCCACTCCGGTGGAGCGGACCGCCGACGGGGACTCGGAGCCGGGCATGGCGAGCGCCAGCACCTTCGCCGCCAGTTCGGCGATCTCGGCCGGGTTGCGGTAGTTGACGGTGAGGGTGAAGCGGCGGCGCGGGCGGGTGCCGAGGGCCTCGTCGCGGGCCTCGGCCGCCTCGTCGGGGTCGGACCAGGAGGACTGGGCCGGGTCGCCCACGACCGTCCAGGTGGCGTGGCGGCCGCGGCGGCCCACCATGCGCCACTGCATCGGCGTCAGGTCCTGCGCCTCGTCGACGATGACGTGCGCGTACTCGGTCCGCTCCTGCGCCAGCCGCTCGGCCCGCTCCCGTTGCGTCTCCTCGCGTACGGGCATCAGCTCCTCCAGGCCCGTGAGGTGGTCCAGCGGGTCGAGCTCGCGCTTCTTCCTGGGGCGGGCCGGGAGGCCGAGGATCGCCTGGAGTTCGTCGAGCACGGCGATGTCGTGGACCGAGAGGCCGTCCCGCTTCAGGGAGCGGGCGACGCGGCGGACCTCACCCGGGTTGAGGATGCGGCGGGCCCAGCGGCCGAGGCGGCGCTCGTCGGCCATGGCGGTGAGCACGCCGCGCGGGGTCAGCTCGGGCCACCAGGCGTCGAGGAAGGCGATGAAGGCGTCCTCGGTCGTGATGTCCTCGTCGAAGGAGGAGCGCAGTTCGGCGGCCAGCTCCGGGTCGGTGTGGCGGCCCGCCGCGCCCGACCGGTCCCAGAGGGCGTCCAGCAGCAGCTTGCGCGCACGGGGGCGCAGCAGGTTGACGGGGGCGGTGCCGCTGAGCGCGTTGCCGCGGACGCGGTCCAGGTCGGGGGCCTCCAGTTCGAGGCGCCGGCCGAAGGCTACGACCCGAAGGCGGGTGGGCGCGTCGCTCGACTCCAGGGCGCCCCGGGCGGCCTTTCGCAGCACCTTGAGCATGCGGTACGAGCCCTTGGCGCGGGCCACGGCCGGGGAGTCGTACAGCGTGGCCTCGGCGCCGTCGACGAGTGAGCCGATGGCGCGGATGGCGACCTGGCCCTCCTCGCCGAGGGAGGGCAGGACGCCCTCGGTGTAGGCGACGAGCAGCGGGGTCGGGGAGACGATCAGGATGCCGCCCGCGTACCGGCGCCGGTCCTGGTAGAGGAGGTAGGCGGCGCGGTGCAGGGCGACGGCCGTCTTGCCGGTGCCGGGGCCGCCCTCGACGTACGTCACGGAGGCGGCGGGGGCGCGGATCACCAGGTCCTGTTCGGCCTGGATGGAGGCGACGATGTCACGCATGGTGTGGCTGCGGGCCTGGCCGAGGGCGGCCATGAGGGCGCCGTCGCCGATGACGGGCAGTTCGCCGCCGTCGAGGTAGGCCGTCAGCTCGGGGCGCATCAGGTCGTCCTCGACACCCAGCACCTTGCGGCCCTTGGAGCGGATGACCCGGCGGCGGACGACGCGGCCGGGGTCGACCGGGGTCGAGCGGTAGAAGGGGGCGGCCGCCGGGGCCCGCCAGTCGATGACCAGCGGCGCGTACTCGGAGTCCAGGACGCCGATACGGCCGATGTGGAGCGTCTCGGCGATGTCGGCGGTCCGGTCGGGGCGGACCGCGCCCTCGGCCGGTTCGACGGCGGTGTACGCGCCGTCCGGTCCCTTCTTGCCGTCCTTGCCCCGCAGCAGGTCGATCCGCCCGAAGAGGAAGTCCTCGAACTCGTTGTTCAGGCGGTTCAGGTGGACTCCGGCCCGGAAGACCTGGGCGTCCCGCTCGGCGAGCGCGCCGGGGGTGCCGACCTGACCGCGCTTGGCCGCGTCGTTCATCAGGAACTCGGCCTCGTGGATCTTCTCCTCGAGGCGCCGGTAGACCCGGTCCAGATGTTCCTGTTCGACGCCGATCTCCTTCTCACGTACCGAGTCGTGAGCGGAGTCGAGCGTTTCCTGCTGAACCTGAGCGGCCACCCGGGCCCCCTTCTGACGTGCTGGGCAGCCGTCCACCGTACGCGAAAAGGACCCCGTCAGGCTATGTGCCCGACCGGGTCCGTCCGCTGTTCGCCGCGAGCGTGTCCGTTTCGTCTCGACGCGTACGCCTCGACGTGTTTCGCCTCGACGCGTTACGCCTTGACCGAGACGAGCTTCTTGCCGCTGAAGGTCAGGACCTCGAAGTGGTCGATCTCGTCGGGGGTGAAGGCCGCGCCGCCGTGGACGTAGAGCGGGTTCTTCGCCTGCTCCGTCGTGGCGTTCTTGATGCCGTAGCCCCACTTCGGGACGGACCAGGAGGTGACCGTCTCACGCTCGCCGTTCTTGCCGACGGCGATCAGCGAGCACTTCTCCGGGCCCTTGACGTTCTTCAGCTCCAGGACCGCGTGCGTGCCCCAGGCCTTGGACTCCATGCCGACCGTGGCGCTGACCTGGGTGGCCGCGTCGGTGGACGAGACCTTGTCCGCCGCGCTGATCCCCATGAAGGCGTCCTTGGCCGGGCTGGCGACCACGGTCCGGTTCTCGGGCTCGTCGCCCCCGCCGCCCGTCGTCGCGAACACCGCCGTCGGGCCGCCGACGATCAGGGCCACGCCGGCCGCCAGCATGAAGAAGTTCCGCCGGCTCTTCTTCGCCCGGTGCTGGACGACCTCGCCCACGAGCCGGTCCGCGAGACCGGTGGTCGGTTTCACGGACAGGGACTCGCCGATCGCCGGCGTGCCCTGGGCCGCGGGCAGGTCCGCGAGCGCGGCCAGCATCGGTTCCATACCGGCCAGCTCGTCGAGCTGTTGTCCGCACCACTCGCACGTGGCGAGATGCATCTCGAACTGTGTGGCCTCGGCGTCGTCCAGTATCCCGAGGGCGTACGCGCCGACGGTCTCGTGGATGTTGTCGCCGGAACCTTGGGCTCCTTGCACAGATCCGGGCATTCCCGGTCCATACCCCCCGTAGATGTTGCTCATGCCGTCACCCCGCGCTCCTCTAGAGCCAGCTTCATCGACCGCAGGGCGTAGAACACCCGGGAGCGGACGGTGCCACTGGGGATGCCAAGCGTCTCGGCCGCCTCATTGACCGTACGCCCTTTGAAATAGGTCTCGACCAGGACCTCCCTGTGGGCAGGGGTCAGGTCGTCCAGCGCGTCCGACAGTGTCATCAGCCACAACGCCTTGTCGATCTCGTCCTCCGCGGGGATGACCTCCAGCGGCGACGGGTCGACCTCCTGCGGCCGGGCCTGCCGGCTGCGGTGGCCGTCGATGACGATGCGACGTGCGACCGTCACCAGCCAGGGGCGTACCGATCCGGTCGCTCGATTGAGCTGACCGGCGTTCTTCCAGGCCCTGATGAGAGTTTCCTGCACAACGTCCTCGGCACGCTGGCGGTCGCCCGCGACCAGACGCAGCACGTACGCGAGCAAGGGTCCAGCGTGCTCGCGGTACAGCGCGCGCATCAGCTCCTCGTCTGGCTCTGAGGGCTGTGATGCGCGATGTCGTGCCCTGTGCGGGCGTTCATCGGCCACAGCGGAATCCTTGCGCACGGCTACCTCCGGTGTCCGGGGGTTCCCCCAGTCGGTCGCTCACATCGGGATACGTAGGTAACCAGTTGTGTGTTCAGAGTTGAGCCACAACTTTCTCGATTAAACGCGGGAAAGATGAGGCAGGCGAGGGACAAGTGCGGCCATATCCGGGCTTAAACCGGCACGCATGGACGGGAATTGTGAAGACACCCGCGCTGCGATGTGAAAAACAGCACTGCTGCTTCTTTACGGCTGCCCGGGGTTTGCCCAACTGCTCGGCAGGGTAGGGCCTGTCTCTTATAAAAATTTCCGAGCCCAGGAGAAA
>NZ_JARGEE010000312.1:0-10868 GCF_033794485.1 Streptomyces sp. MB09-02B | reverse complement strand
TTCCCGGCCCAGGGAAATCCGACCCACCCCGCCGCCGGCGGCTCGACCGCCGGCGGCGGGGTGGGTCGGATTTCCCTGGGCCGGGAAAGGGGGCGCGCCCGACAGGCGGTTCAGGGCGTTGACCAGGCGGTCCAGGCGGGCCGCGTAAGCGTGTTCGCGGCCCAAGGTGCCGGAGAGCCAGGCCAGTTCGGGGCGGAGGGACTCCGACCACTCGGCGTCCAGCAGGGGCCGGAAGGTGTGCAGCGTGCCGCTGATGCGGCGGGCCGAACGGCGCAGGGCGAGCGCCGCGTCGGTGGACTCCTCGGCTCCGCACGCCGCGCCCCCACCGGTCTCCCGGTGGGTGCGCAGCGCGCGGAGGAACTCCGTGGCCCGCTCCCGCAGATAGCCGGCGACGGCGTCCGCGGGTGCGGCCGTGGTGTTCGTGGGGTCAAGGTGTCGCTGTGCCACGCCGGCGCCTCCGGGCGTCAATGAGCATCTCCTGGACGTTGCGCAGGGGCTGTCCGTCCGCGTCGGTCGAGTGCCGGGTCCACTCGCCGTCGGGACCGAGGTGCCAGGAGGAGGTCGTGTCGGACATACCGGTCTCCAGCAGGCGGTTGAGCGCCGCCCGGTGGGCCGGGTCGGTGATCCGGATCAGGGCCTCGATCCGGCGATCGAGGTTGCGGTGCATCATGTCGGCGCTGCCGAACCACACCTCCGGCTCGCCGCCGTTGCCGAAGCCGAAGATGCGGGAGTGTTCGAGGAAGCGGCCGAGGACGGAGCGGACCCGGATGTTCTCCGACAGGCCCGGGACACCTGGCCGTATGGCGCAGATGCCGCGCACCCACACGTCGACCGGCACACCCGCCTGCGAGGCCCGGTACAGGGCGTCGATGAGCGCCTCGTCCACGATCGAGTTGACCTTGATGCGGACGTGCGCGGGACGCCCGGCACGATGGTGCTGGACCTCCTTGTTCACGCGGGCGATCAGCCCGTCGCGCAGGGACTTGGGCGCGACGAGGAGACGGCGGTAGGTCTCGCGGCGCGAGTAGCCGGAGAGCCGGTTGAAGAGGTCGGAGAGGTCCGCGCCGACCTGGGCGTCGGACGTCAGCACGCCCAGGTCCTCGTACAGCCGTGCGGTCTTCGGGTGGTAGTTGCCCGTGCCGACGTGGCTGTAGCGCCGGAGCGTGTCGCCCTCCTGACGGACCACCAGGGACAGCTTGCAGTGGGTCTTGAGACCGACCAGGCCGTAGACGACGTGGCAGCCGGCCTCCTCCAGCTTGCGTGCCCACTTGATGTTGGCGTGCTCGTCGAAGCGGGCCTTGATCTCGACCAGGACGAGGACCTGCTTGCCGGCCTCGGCCGCGTCGATGAGCGCGTTGACTATGGGGGAGTCGCCGGACGTCCGGTACAGGGTCTGCTTGATCGCGAGGACGTCCGGGTCCTCGGCCGCCTGCTCCAGGAACGCCTGCACCGACGTCGAGAACGAGTCGTACGGGTGGTGCAGCAGCACGTCGCGGTTGCGCAGGGCGGCGAAGATGTCGGGCGCGGACGCCGACTCGACCTCGGCGAGGTCGCGGTGGACGCCGGCGACGAACTTGCGGTACTTCAGCTCCGGCCGGTCCAGGGAGGCGATACGGAAGAGGCCGGTGAGGTCCAGGGGCCCGGTCAGCGGGTAGACCTCGGACTCCTTGATCTTCAGCTCGCGCACCAGCAGGTCCAGGACCTCCTGGTTGATGCTCTCCTCGACCTCCAGGCGCACCGGCGGCCCGAAGCGGCGCCGCATGAGCTCCTTCTCCAGGGCCTGGAGGAGATTCTCGGCGTCGTCCTCCTCGACCTCCAGGTCCTCGTTGCGGGTGACCCGGAAGGCGTGGTGCTCCAGCACCTCCATGCCCGGGAACAGCTCCTCCAGGTGGGCGCCGATCACGTCCTCCAGCGGGACGTACCGGCCCGGGGAGGCCTCCAGGAAGCGGGAGAGCAGCGGCGGCACCTTGACCCGGGCGAAGTGCGAGGTGCCCGTCACCGGGTTCTGCACGCGGACGGCCAGGTTCAGGGAGAGGCCCGAGATGTACGGGAAGGGGTGCGCCGGGTCGACGGCCAGCGGGGTCAGCACCGGGAAGATCTGGTGGCGGAAGAGCGTGAAGAGGCGGGCCTGCTCCTTCTCCGCCAGTTCGCTCCAGCGCACCAGGTGCACGCCCTCCTCGGCCAGCGCCGGGGCGACGTCCTCGTGGAAGCAGGCGGCGTGCCGGGCCATCAGCTCGCGGGAGCGGGCCCAGATCATCTCCAGCACCTCGCGGGGCTGCAGGCCGGAGGCGGACCTGGTGGCGACGCCCGTGGCGATGCGGCGCTTCAGGCCGGCCACCCGGACCATGAAGAACTCGTCGAGGTTGCTGGCGAAGATGGCCAGGAAGTTCGCTCGTTCGAGCAGGGGCGTGTTGGGGTCCTCGGCCAGTTCCAGGACACGCTCGTTGAACGCGAGCCAGCTGCGCTCCCGGTCGAGGAAGCGGCCCTGGGGCAGCCGTTCGCCGCCCTGTTCGTCCTCGTCGTACGCGTCGAGGTCGGCGTCGATGTCGGGTTCCAGGTCGGACACCACGGCCGACACCGTGTGGGGGCGGTGGCCGGTTATGGAGCCGACGGACGGCTGCGCGTGCTGGACCTGGGCTGCCTGGGCGTTGGACTGGCTCATGGAACCATTGTTCCGCGCCGCGAGCATCACAGGCGCGTCGGACAGGGCCGGTGGGAGTGGGGGGACGCGCGAGGAGGCGTTCGCGGCGGCGTTCTCGGCGATGTCGGCGTCGATGCGCGCCACGACATCCACGACATCCACGACGTCGGCGGTGTGGTGCGGGGCGACGGTCGCGGGCGTGCTGGGGGCGTCCCCCGGGCTGTTCCCGCTGCTTGGGCCGCTGCGTGGGGGAGGCGGAGGCTCGGGCACGACGGGGTTCATTGCGGAAGCTTCGCAAGGTTGTCTGAATCGCCGGTTACGGAGACCTTACGTGCGGGATAGCGCGGGGAGGACCGCCGGTTCTGCGGTGACGTGTGGGGCAGTCCGGCGTACGCCTTCTCGTGATCACGCGCCGTTCACCGGCCGTACGCCGTCGGCACGCCCCTCCCCCCGTAGGAGGGGCGTGCCTGGTTCAGAGGCCCGGGTCGCGGTCCGGGCCGGGAGCGTCGCCACCGTGTGAGCCGTCAGTGGGTGCGGCGTCAGCGGGTGAGCTGTCAGCGGGCGCGGCGGCGCACCAGCCAGAAGGCGGCGGTCGTGGCCAGGGCGGTGACGGTGAGCACGACGCCGGTGGCCATGAGGTGCAGAGGCCAGAACCGGGAGGGCGGGGCGGTCTCGAAGCTCTGGCTGGTGGGCCACAGGTCGTCGGTGCGGCGGTCGAGGTACGGGTGGAACCAGACCATGAAGCCGAGCGCCACGGCGAGTGCCGGCAGGGCCCGCTTCAGGGCGAGGCCCGCGAGGGCGCCCACCGCCAGCGCGCACAGGGCGTACGCCACGAGCAGCGGGCCGCGGTTCACCATCGGGTCGGGGTAGTGCCACTCGTCGCCCATGATGCTTCGGTCCGTTCCCCAGGCGGAGCGGTAGACCAGGACCAGGACGGTGGTGCCGAGGACGAGCACTGTGGCGGGCACCGTCAGTCTGACCGCAAGCCATCGGGTCGGGGTGACCGACTGGGTCCAGGCCAGACGGGCGGTGCCCTGCTCCAGTTCGCGGCCGGTCAGTGAGGCCCCGGCCCAGGCGGCCACGCCGTAGCAGAGGTACGAGACGAGCGTGCCGATCATGCTCATGCTCGTGTCGTACGTCATCACGGACTCGAGGTCGATGCACCCGCCGTTCTTCCGGCACGAGACGAAGTCCGCTCGGATCCGGTCCAGCGTGACGATCCGCAGCCAGAGCATCCACCCCGCCATGACCAGCACATACGCACCCCACACCAGCAGCGCCGACCGATGGGGACGCAGCACGGTCCAGACGAGGCCCCGCAGGCGACCACGGCGGGCCGCGGACGGCGCGGGGCCGCCGGGTGCGGCCGTGGTTCTGCTCGTGATCGTCACGACGATCCTCCCTTGTGCGGCGCCATGTCACCGCCGGCCCGTCGCCGCAGCACACGGAAGGCGGCCCACATCAGGACGGCGGTGAGGGCGAGGACGATGGCCGTCTCGACGAGGTGGAGGGGCCAGAAGTGGGACGAGGGGTGGTAGTCGCTGTAGTAGCCGGCCAGGTCGGGGACGCCGTCACAACCCGCGGGGGTCTCGCAGGGGTTCGGGATGCGGGTCCCGTCGGCGGTGAACGCTCCCTCCTCGACTGGGAGGCCGACGAAGGCGGCGTGCCCCTTCTCCACGGCCGCCGTCACGGTGATGGGCGGCCACAGGTGGGGCCGCAGCTCTTCGATGGCATACAGCAGACCGGCCATGGCGAAAAACGCGTAGCCCAGTGCGGGCAGGGAGCGTCGGGTGAGCAGACCGACCAGGACGCCGACGGCGAGGCCGAGGAGGACGCGTCCGACGGCGAGAGGGCCGTTGCCCGCGAAGAACTCGTCGGTGTACTCCGGCCAGTACCAGGGTCCGCCGCCGCGCGCGAGGTGCGCCGACCACATCGTCCGGTGGAGGAGGACGAGGAGGGCGGCGCCAGCGGTGAGCACGGCGGCCGGGATGGTGAGCTTGGCGGCGAGCCAGCGGGCCGGGGTGAGGGACTGGGTCCAGGCCAGCTGGGCCGTGCCGTTCTCCAGTTCACGGCCGATCAGCGCGGCTCCGGCCCAGAGGGCGGCGAGCAGGGGCATGAGGGCGAGGAGCGAGGAACCGATGGTGACCGCTGTCCTGTACGGGTCCATCGCGGGGGCCTCGAAGTCGCAGTCCACGCTCGTCATGCCGTTGTCCCAGCACTTCTCCGTGTGGTAGTCGGCCCAGGCGGCGTCCACGCCCGGACCCGCCGCCCAGAGCAGCGCCCCCGCCGCGCCGAGGACCAGGAGCCCCCAGCACACCGCCGCCCAGCGGTGCAGGCGCAGGGTCAGCCAGGTCAGGCCCCGGGGCCCCCGCCTCGTGCGTCGGCCTTCGCCGGTGACGGGGGCCGGGGCCGGTGGTGTGGTGGTCGTCATGGTCATACGGCCCGCCCCGCACGGTGCCGCAGCACGCGGAAGGCGGCCCAGACCAGGGTGGCGGTGAGGGTGAGGAGGAGGGCGGTCTGGACGAGATGGAGGGGCCAGAAGTGGGAGGAGGGGTGGAAGTCGGCGTAGTGGGTGGCGACGTCGGTGCGGCCGCAGGTGATCTCCTCGCAGGCCGCGTCCGAGATGCGCTCGCCCGAGGTGGTGACGAGTCCGCGGTCGACCAGTTCGCCCGTCCAGCCGCGATCGGCGGACTGGGAGACGAGGGTCTCCACCGGCCACAGGTGGTGGCGCATGGTCCGCAGGGTGCCCATGACGACGGCCATGCCCACGAGAGCGACGGCGAGCGCGGGCAGGGAGCGGCGGAGCAGCAGGCCCGCGACGACGCCGAGCGCGAGGGCGAACAGGGCGAGGGCGGTGGCGAGGGTGCCGTTGCCCAGGAAGGTGCTGAACGCGAACCAGTCCCGGGTCCCCAGCGCGTGCCGCAGCCGCTCCTCGCGCCACCACACCAGACGGTTCAGCAGGGTCAGCAGGACCGTCCCGGAGACGATCACGGCGGCCGGGACCGCGAGTTTGGCGGCGAGCCAGCGGGCCGGGCTGACGGACTGTGTCCAGGCCAGCCGCGCCGTCCCGCTCTCCAGTTCGCGGGCGATCAGGGAGGCGCCCGCCCAGGCGCCGATCAGGACCGGGGCGATGACGAGGGCCGTGGAGCCGAGGGAGACGGCCAGGTCGTAGCGGGTGTAGGCGTCGCCGATCGTGCAGTACTCGGCCTCCGCGCAGCCGCTCTTCACGTACGCCGTCCAGACCGCGTCGTAGCCCGGTCCGGCGGCCCACAGCAGTCCGGCGGCGACGAGGCCCACCAGCAGCCCCCAGAACCACAGGGCCGACTGGTGCACCCGGAGCACCGCCCGGACCAGGCCGCGGGCCGGGGACACGGCGGGGGCGGGGGCCAGGTCCGCGGAGCGGGCGGCCAGGGCCGCGCCGGCCTGCGCGGGCGTGGCGGTCGGGTTGTCCAGGCGGTTCATACGGCGGTCCCTCGTGCCTCGGTCGTGTCGGCGAGGTCGACGTCGTGGCCGCCTTCCCCGGTGCCTGCGGCGTCGCCGTCGCCGTCGTCGTCGATCGTGAGCGCCGGGGCCTCCGGCGCCCGCAGATGGGCGAGGACCAGCTCCTCCAGGGTCGGCTCGGCGGCCTGCCAGCCGGTGCCGACGGGGCCTCGCGGACGGATCAGCGCGGTGAGCTGACGCCCCGTCGTCCGGGACTCGACCACGGTGTGCGGGGCGAGGTCGCCTGCCGGGCCGGTGACCAGGGTGTGCGCGGCGAGGATCTCGTCCAGCGGGCCCGCGAGCCGGACACGCCCTGCGCCCAGCAGGACCAAGTGGTCGCAGGAGCCCTCCAGTTCGGCCACCACGTGCGAGGACATGACAACCGTGGTGCCGTGCTCGGCGGAGTCCGCGAGCAGCATGCCCATCAGCTGGTGCCGGGCGAGGGGGTCGAGGTCGGCCATCGGCTCGTCCAGGAGCAGCAGTTCGGGTCGCTTGCCGAGGGCGAGGGCGAGCGCGACCCGGGTGCGCTGACCGCCGGAGAGGGAACGGATCTTCGCGTTCCGTTTCAGGTCGCCCTCGTCCACCACACGCTCCGCGACGGCCGGGTCCCAGCGCCGGGGGTTGAGCTCGCGGCCCAGCCGCAGGGTCTCGGCCACGGTCAGCTGGGGATACAGGGGCTTGTCCTGGGCGACGTAGGCGATGCGCTCGCGGGCCGCCGCCGGGGTCGTGCCCAGCACGCTGATCGTGCCCTCGGTGGGGGCGAGCAGACCGGCCGCGTGGGCCAGGAGCGTCGACTTGCCGGCGCCGTTCGGCCCGACGAGCGCGCACACCCGCCCCGTGGGCAGCCGCAGTGTGCACTCGCGCAACGCCCAGCCCCCCGACCGCCACCCGAACTTCTTGCCGAGCGCGGCCGCTTCCAACGCGGTCCCCGTCATGCCTGGTCCCCCCGATCTCGCTTGTCTGCTGTGAAGTGTTCGTCCAGGACGGAGGTGAAGAGGGCCTCCACGTCGTCCCGTTCGAGTCCGCTCTCCCGGGCCCGGACGGCCCAGCCGTCCAACTCGGCCCGCAGCGGGGAGTCGACGGGCGTGGTGCCCAGTGACCTCCGTACGAACGTGCCGAGGCCGCGGCGGGCCTCGACCAGGCCTTCGCGCTCCAGCTCGCGGTAGGCCTTCAGCACCGTGTTCGGGTTGATCGCGGTGGCCTCCACGACCTCGCGGGCCGTGGGGAGCTTGTCGCCCGGTTCCAGCAGCCCCATCCGCAGGGCCTGTTTGGTCTGCTGGACGATCTGGACGTAGGTGGCGACACCGCTGCGCCGGTCGATGCGGTACTCGACCACTCGAACAACCACCCTTTCACTAATTGAGTAGTGAAAGGGTGGTGCAAGAGAGGGGGCGGTGTCAACAACACCGCCCCCTGCCTGTGGAAAACTCCGCGTACGCGCGGCTGTGTCAGGTTTCGCTGCGGTACATCAGATCCGTCTCGTAGGTCACGAAGCCGAGGCGCTCGTAGACGGTGACCGCCGCCTTGTTGTCCGCGTCGACGTAGAGCATCGCGGTGGGCAGGCCCTGGGCGGCGAGGTGGCGCAGGCCGATCGTGGTGAGGGCCTTGCCGAGGCCGCCGCCCTGGGCGCCGGGGCGTACGCCGACGACGTAGACCTCGCCGAGCTGTTCGGCGGCGTGCGCCTTCGTCCAGTGGAAGCCGACCAGTTCCTCTCCCCTGAAGGCCAGGAAGAACCCCGCCGGGTCGAACCAGGGCTCGGCCTTGCGGTCGTCGAGGTCGCGCTGGGTGAGGGAGCCCTGTTCGGGGTGGTGCGCGAAGGCCTCCGCGTTCGCGGCGAGCCAGGCCGCGTCGTCCGCGCCGGGGACGAAGGCGCGGACGGTGACGCCGTCGGGGAGCACCGGCTCGGGCGGGTCGAAATCGGTCAGGGAGCGGCGCATCTGGCGGAGTTCGCGGAACAGGGTGAGACCGAGGACCTGGGCGAGGTGACGCGCGGCGGAGTGGCCGCCGTGCGCCCAGACCCGCAGCCGCTTGCCGGACTCGGCGAGCAGGGCGGAGCCGAGGGCGCGGCCGTGGCCGTGGCCCCGGTGGGACGGGTGGACGACCAGTTCGGCGGCCGGGGCCTCGACCGGGTCGTTGTCCTCCAGCTGGGCGTAGCCGACCAGGGTGTCGCCGACGGTGAGCAGGAGGTGGGCCACGCCTTCGCGGGGGCCGCCGCGGAGCTGGAGGCGGCCCTGTTCGGACACCGCCTGTTGGCCGTCGACCTGGGCGGCCTCGTCGAGGAGGGCGAGGACGGTGGCCCTCTGGTCGGGGGTGAGTTCCAGGCGGGTTTCGATACTGCGGGCGGCTGCGCCGGCCGCTGCGCTCGGCCGGGCGGTGTCGTCGCTGGTCATGGGTTCGAGGTTAACCGGGGGGTGCGGTGAGGGAGCGCCTATGGACTCGGTTGGTTCCGTGGTCGTGCGGGTGCGGCTTGAATGTGGCTGATCGCGCCCGCGGCGGAGCCGCTGATGTCGCGGCCTCGCGCCCCTATTGGCCCTGTTTCGTTCCCAGTTCGCCTTGATGGCAACCATGTCGTAACCAAGAACCCACTCCCGCGCTACGCGCGTTGACCCTAGGCTTCGGGCCGACGGGGCCTGTCTCACGTTTTTCTTACTTCCATACGAACCAGGGGGGCACATGTCAGCCACACCCCAAGCGCAGCGCCGTAGAAACCGCCGGAACCGGATCCTCGCCGCCGCGGCCGGGCTGGCGACCGTCGGTGCGCTGGCCGCCGCGATCCCGGCGAGCGCCGGTGAGGCGAAGCCGTCGAAGTCCGGCAAGGAGAAGCCGAGCCGCTACCAGGACGTGCAGCTGCTGTCGTTCAACGACCTGCACGGCAACCTGGAGCCGCCGGCCGGTTCCTCGGGCCGGGTCACGCACGTCCACGAGGACGGCCACACCGAGACGATCAACGCCGGTGGTGTCGAGTACCTGGCCACGCACCTGCGCGAGGCCCGCCGGGCCGACGACTACACGATCACGGCCGCCGCCGGCGACATGGTCGGTGCCTCCCCGCTGATCTCGGGCCTGTTCCACGACGAGCCCACCATCGAGGCGCTCAACGGGCTCGACCTCGACGTCACCAGCGTCGGCAACCACGAGTTCGACGAGGGTGCGAAGGAGCTGGCCCGCCTGCAGAAGGGCGGCTGCCACCCGACCGACGGCTGCTACGTCAAGGGCAAGAAGTTCAAGGGTGCCGACTTCCCCTACCTCGCCGCCAACGTCATCGACAACAAGACCAAGAAGCCGCTCCTGAAGCCCTACTGGGTGTGGAAGAAGAACGGCGTCAAGGTCGGCTTCATCGGTGTGACGCTGGAGGACACCCCTGGCGTCGTCTCCGCCGAGGGCGTCAAGGGCCTCACGTTCAAGGACGAGGTCAAGACGATCAACAAGTACGCCAAGGAGCTGGAGCGCCAGGGCGTCAAGTCGGTCGTCGCGCTGATCCACGAGGGTGGTCTCCCCGCCTCCCAGTCGTACAACTACGACTGCGACTCGCCCGGCGCCGGTGACGGCATCTCCGGTCCGATCGTCGACATCGCCAAGAACCTCACGCCGAAGGTCGACGCCGTCGTCACCGGTCACACGCACGCCGCGTACGCCTGCACGATCAACGACCCGGCGGGCAAGCCGCGCATGGTCACCTCGGCCGCGTCCTTCGGCCGCCTCTACACCGACACGACGCTGACGTACGACCGCCGGACCGGCGACATCGCGCGTACGGCCGTGGACTCCGCGAACCACGTCGTCACCCGTGACGTCGAGAAGGCCGCCGACATGACGGCCCTCATCAGCCGGTGGAACACCCTCGCCGCGCCCATCGGCAACCGCGCCATCGGCCACATCTCCGCCGACGTGCCCAACGCCGGCACCGAGTCCCCCATGGGTGACCTGATCGCCGACGCGCAGTACTGGTACGGCAAGACGCTCGACCCCGAGGTCGACCTCGCGCTGATGAACCCGGGCGGTGTGCGCGCGCCGCTCACCTACGCGGCCAAGGGCACCGAGGGCGACGGCGTCGTCACCTACGCCGAGGGCTTCACCGTCCAGCCGTTCTCCAACACGGTCAACCTGCAGAACTTCACGGGCGCGCAGCTCATCTCGATCCTCAAGGAGCAGGTGAGCGGGACGAACACCGCCGTGCCGAAGGTGCTGCTGCCGTCGTCCGGTCTGACGTACACGCTCGACCTGACGAAGTCCGGCGCGGACCGCGTCGTCACCGACACCGTCAAGCTCAACGGTGCGGCCATCAACCCGACGGCCACGTACCGCGTCGCGACCAACAGCTTCCTCGCGGGCGGCGGCGACGGCTTCCCGACGCTGGGCCAGGGCACGAACGACCTGGTCGGCGCGGACGACCTGGCGGCCCTGGAGCAGTACCTGCTGGCCAACTCCTCGGCCACGAACCCGATCGCGCCGCCCGCGGCCAACCGGATCACGATCATCAACAACTAGTCGGGCCGGAGGCTGTCGACCGGCCTCGGGCCGGATCAGCCTCGGGCCGGATCAGCCTCTGGACCGGCCGCGGCTCTCGGTACCCCGTGTCCCTCTCGGGACGCGGGGTACCGCTCTGTCCGCAGTCGTACGGCGGTGGCGGTGGCCCCGGTCCCTGCCCGCCCGTGATCAGCGCCCGTCCGCTGATAGCGTGCCGGGTCGTGCGTGCCCGGTCGGCCCGGGTCGGGCTGGGTCGAACCGGGTTGGGTCGGGTCGAACC
>NZ_JARGEE010000311.1:0-10892 GCF_033794485.1 Streptomyces sp. MB09-02B | reverse complement strand
TCCTTCGGCGGGGTAAGTTGGTTTTAAAGGCCAGTGCGCAAGGGCGCGACCCTGCAGTACGGGAACAGCGGCTCGACCGGGGTGATCGGCCACTACCCGTACGGCACCCCGGCGTTCCGGCTCAACCAGAACAACATCCGGGTCGACGGCACCCTGCGCCTCGCCCTGAAGAACGTCGCGTACAACCTGGGCACCATCAGCGGCTCCGGCCTGGTCAGCCAGCCGAGGTTCCTCTGGGCCACCTGGGACCTGTCGGGCACCCACCCCTTCACCGGGGTCATCGACAACGGCACCCAGGTGAACGCCGGGCGCCCGGAGTTCGCGACCGCGCTGCCGAACGCCCGCAAGGTCCTCAACCAGGGCACCTGGACCGTGGACACCCCGCTCGGACAGACCGTCACCCAGGGCATGGACTTCTACCAGCGCGAGTACGGCAGCGACATCAACGTCCAGTCGCGGCCCGGCAGCAAGGTGATCCTCACCGGGCAGTACAGCTGGTCGGACCGGGGCGGCGACACCAACCCCTCGATCAGCGACCCCGCCCTGAACTGGACACCCGCGCGCAAGAACGTCAACAAGCGCGGCACCAACATCAAGGGCGCGAACGTCCAGTGGGGCGACGGGACGACGAACAAGATCTTCATGCCGGGCACGGCCGAGACGGTCTACATCAACCTGCTGGCGGCCCGGTCCCGTTCCCTGCTCACCTTCGACTACAACGGGCCCGTCACCCTGGGCGCCCCCATCGGCGGCGGCCGCTTCCACGACACGCTCTCCGCGCCCGGCGCCGGGGACGTCGTCATCAAGGGCACCCGGGGCAACGACGTCACCTTCGCCGCCGTGCAGTACTACAACGGCTCGACCACGGTCGGGAAGGGCGCGGTGCTGCGGCTGGGCAGCGGCAGGTCCGGCGGCGACGGCGGCCTGTACACCAAGGGCGACCTCACCAAGGTGGTCAACAACGGTTCGCTGGTCGTCCGGAACGCGTCCAGGCCCGTGACGCTGTCGCGGGTGAGCGGCAGCGGTTCGCTCACCCAGTCGGGCGCGGCCACCACGACCCTGACGGGCACGGGGGTGACGTACACCGGGGCGACCAACGTCACCAAGGGCACGCTCGCACTCCGTTCGGGGGCGACGCTCGCCCACAGCAGGACCGTCCGGCTCACCACCACCGGCGCGAGGCTCGACGTGGGCGGCTCCGGGATGAGGGTGACCGGGGCGCTGTCCGGCAAGGGCACCGTGCGGGGTGCGGTGACCAACGCGGGTGTGGTCGTCGCCGGCCTCACGGTGACCGGCGGCTACACCCAGACCGCCAAGGGCGAACTGGTGCTGCGGAAGAAGCCGTTGAAGGTGACCGGGGCGGTGCGGCTGGCCGGTGGGCTGGACTTCGCGGCCCTGGCCGACGTCGGCGGACCCGGCGAGACGGTCACCGTGATCGACCACCGCGGCAAGGGCGCGAACACCGGGAGGTTCACCGGGCTCCGGGAGGGCGCCACGGTGAAGCTGGCCGACAGCACCTACCGGATCGGGTACAGGGGCGGCGACGGCAACGACGTCGTCCTCACCCGGGTGAAGGGCAGCCCGTCGCCGTCCGTGAAGGCCGCGGACGCGGGCGCCGGCCCCGGTGCGCGGGACCCCCGTACGCAGAGCGCGAGCGCCTCCGCCGACAGCGGCCTCGGCTGGTGGCCGTACGCCCTCGCCCTGGGCGGCCTCTCCGGGCTGCTGGTGCCGATGACCAGGCGCCGCGGGAACAACAGGCGCCGGGGCGGCCGGCACGCCGCCACGGGCTGAGCCCGGGGCCGCTGCCCTCAGCCGTCCTGCCGGGGCTTCTGCTCCAGCAGGGCGGCTCCGAGCGGGGTCAGGGTGTGCAGGACCGTGTTGGCGTGGCGGTGGCTGGCGATCAGACCGGCGTCGCGCAGGACGGCGGTGTGATGGCTCGCCGTCGTGGGCGTCACACCGGCCCGGCGGGCGGCCTCGGTGGTGGTGGAACCGGTCGCGCTGGCCCGCAGGATGGCGGCGCGCGTGGGGCCGAGCAGCGCGTTCAGGGGTGGTGAGCCGGCGTGCCGCGTCGTCGCCGGCTGATGGTGGAGGGGGTACAGGAGCACGGGCGGGAGCCCGGGGTCGGCCAGGGCGATGGGCGCGTGCCAGCAGAAGTGGGAGGGGATCAGGAGCAGCCCCCGGCCCGCGAGGGGGACGTCGCGGTGGTCCGGGTACGGGGCTATCTCCAGGACCGGTGACCGCCAGCGGATGGTGGGGCCCAGCTCGGCGAGCAGCCCCTCGGTGCCGGTGTGGAACAGGGTGTGCGCGTGGCGGGCGCGTTCGGCGTGCAGCCGTCGCTGGATGTGCTCCTCGTGCGGGGCGATCACGGCACCGTGGTAGGCGCGCAGGGCGCCCACGAGTTGTTCCCGCATGCCCCGCTCGCCGAGGCGCCGGGTCCACGCCGGGGCACCGACGGTCCGTTCGAGCAACTCGACCTCGGCGTTCACCCTGTCGTCCGGGGTCGCCAGGACGGCTTCCAGCCCGGCGTCCAGCCCCTGTGTGCCCTCCGGGGGCGTCAGGAAGTCGGGGAAGTACCCGGCGCGTGGGAAGAGCGGCAGCAGGAAGCTCTTCACGGTCCGGTCGAGCCCGGCCCGACGCAGCGCGGCCCGCGCGTCACGGAACCAGGAGGCGTAGGCCCAGCGGCCTTCGCGCGTCTGGAGCCGGTGCAGGCTGACCGCGATCTCCCACAGCGCGTGGGGCTCGGTCGCCACGCGCACCTTGGTGCGGTCCTCGGGCGTGAAGTGAAAGCGGAGCATCCCGTTCCCCATGGTCGTCAGTCTCCGACCTGCGTGTTTTCACTCCCCTCACATGAGCATGACAGCGCCGGGTGGCACGGGAAACATGAATTCCCGCCAGCCGTGCCCACCGGCACGATCCAGCAGGAGAAGGGACCGGGATGTCCTCGTACCAGCAGGTGAATGACCGGAAGCAGAGCCGTAGGCCTCGTCGGATCCGCCGGATCCTGGCGGCCGTGGGCCTCACCGCCGCCGTGGCCTCGTTGGGCCTGGTCGCACCCGGCTCGGCCAGTGCCGCGCCGCAGGCGTGGGAGTGCGACACCGGCGACGTGTGTGTCTGGAACAACATCAACGGGACGGGCGGCCAGTGCGCCTGGACCAACTCCGATCCGGACTGGTGGAACGGCAGCGTCCAGTGTTCGTGGTCCGACACCCGCAACGTCAGGTCCGTCTGGAACCGCGGTACGTCGTCCTCGTACAACTACGTCGTCCTCTACACCGGCGCGAACTACACCGGCACCCGCTACTGCTTCGGGCAGGACGGCGGATTCGACAACGACTTCAACGCCAGGATCCGCTCCCACCGTTGGCAGGCCTCCTGCTGATCAGGAGGTGACCGGCGGGTCCCGTCGCGGGGCCCGCCGGTTCGGCGTGTCTAGGCGCCGGTTCCCTCGGCCCCCTCCTGCCGCCCCCGCAGCCACACGTACACCGGGATGCCCGCGAAGAGGAACAGCGCGCCCTGGTAGACGGCCGCGTAGCCGGCGCCGGCGATCAGCCAGAAGGAGAAGGCGAAGGAGAGGGCGGCGACGATCAGGTCGCGGACCAGGCCGGCGGGGCGGACCCGCTCCCGGGTGCCGCGCGCCAGCCAGTACAACTGGGCGGCGGCGGACAGCAGATAGGGGACGCAGCCGGTGAACGTGGTGATGAGGACGAGGACTCGGAACGCGGTGTCCGGGTCGTCCGCGTAGTTGACGGCGATGAGGAGCGTGCCGAGGACGGCGGTGGCGAGGACGCCGAAGCCGGGCACACCTCCCTTGCCGACCCGGGCGAACGGCTTCGGGAAGAGGCCGTCGCGGGCGGCGGCGTACGGCATCTGGGCGCTGAGCAGGACCCAGCCGTTGAGGCAGCCGACGATCGAGGCGACCGCGACCAGCGCGATCACCGTGCCGCCCCAGCTGCCTCCGGCCATCGAGTTCACGGCGTCGGCGAAGGGCGCCCCGGACTCGACGAGTTCCTCGTGCGGGACGAGACCGAAGACGGCGACCGTGCCGAGGATGTAGACCAGGGCGGAGGCGACGGTGCCGAGGACGCTGGCGCGGCCGACGTTGCGCTCGGGGTCCTTGACCTCGCCCGCGCTCACGGCGGCCGACTCCACGCCCAGGAAGCTGTAGAGGAGGAGCGCCGCGGCGGCGGCGACCGCGCCGGGGGCACTCTCGCCGGAGGCGTTGAACGGGCCGAAGTTGTCCGTGTCGACGAAGAACAGGCCGACGGTCGCGACCAGCAGCAGCGGCACGAACTTCAGCACGGTGGAGACGATCTGCACGGCGCCCACGTAGCGGGTGCCCGCGAAGTTCGCGGCGGCGGGCAGCCACAGGGCGGCCAGGGCCACCAGCGCCAGGACCACCTTGCTGTCGCCCAGGGGTATCAGCACGTCCACGTAGCCGACGACACCGACGGCGAGCGCGGCGATGCTGACCCAGCACATCGTCCAGTACGACCAGGCCGACAGGAAGCCCGCGAAGGGACCGAAGGCGTCGCGCGGGTAGACGTAGAGGCCGCCGGTGACCGGGCTGCGCCGGGCCAGCTTCCCGAAGAGCAGCGCCAGCAGGACGGCGGCCACGGAGAGGATGACGAAGGCGAGCAGGCTGACCGTGCCGTACGGGGCGACGGCGGCGGGGAGGGTGAAGATGCCGCCGCCGATGATGTTGCCCATGACGAGGGCGGTGGCCGCGGCGAGCCCGAACTTGCGGCCCGGGGCGGTCGCGCCGGGGGCCGAGGTCGGTTCGGGCTCGGTGGCCTCGGGGGTGCTGGTCGTGGTCATGGCGGTTCCCGGGGATGGGAGGGGTGGGACGGGGAGGGCGTGATCGTACCGCCGCGGTCCACATGGTGGTCAATCTGTTCATGTGCTGGACACACTCGGGGGTCGCCTCGGCACCTCGACTACCGTCGTCTGCATGACCAGCAACGCACCCGGCAGCCTTCCCCACGTCCCCGGTCCTCGCGTCGGCCTCTTCGCCGCGGCCCTCGCCGCCGATGTCCTCGTCCTCGACGGCGGCATGTCCAACCAGCTGGAGTCGGCCGGCCACGACCTGAGCGACGAGCTGTGGTCGGCGCGGCTGCTCGCGGAGCGGCCGGAGGCGATCACCGAGGCCCATCTCGCCTACTTCGAGGCGGGCGCGAGCGTGGCGATCACCTCCAGCTACCAGGCCACCTTCGAGGGTTTCGCGGGGCGCGGCATCGGGCGTGAGCGGGCGGCCGAACTCATGGCACTGAGCGTCGAGTTGGCCGTCGACGCGGCGGTGGAGGCGATGGCGCGGGGCATCACGCGCCCGCTGCTGACGGCCGCCTCGGTCGGCCCGTACGGGGCGATGCTCGCGGACGGCTCCGAGTACCGGGGCCGGTACGGGCTGAGCGGGGCCGAGTTGGAGCGGTTCCACCGGCCGCGCCTGGAGGCGCTGGCCGCCACCCACCCCGATGTCCTCGCGCTGGAGACGATCCCCGACACCGACGAGGCCGAGGCGCTGCTGCGAGCCATCCGGGGTCTGGAGGTGCCCGCCTGGCTGTCGTACACGATCGCCGGTGACCGCACCCGCGCCGGGCAGCCGCTGGAGGAGGCCTTCGCGCTCGCCGCCGACGCCGAGGAGGTCGTCGCCGTGGGTGTGAACTGCTGCTCGCCCGACGATGTGGACGGCGCGATCGAGACGGCCGTGCGCGTCACCGGCAAGCCGGTCGTGGTGTACCCGAACAGCGGCGAGACCTGGGACGCGTCGGCACGGGCCTGGACCGGACGGTCGACGTTCACCACCGAGCAGGTGGAGGGGTGGCGGGCGGCGGGTGCCCGGCTGATCGGCGGCTGCTGCCGGGTGGGCCCCGAGGCGATCTCGGCCATCGCGAAGTCACTGGGCTGACGGACCCGGGCCTGCGCCGCGCACCCGCGACCACGCGGTACCCCGCGCCCCCGAAGGGGCGCGGGGTACTGGAACCCGGTGCCTGCCGCCCGGACGGTCTGCGTCACTTCGCGTCGCTGTTGTACTTCGAGGTCGACCAGACGTAGCCGAGTACCGCGAGGGCCAGGCTCCAGGCGACGGCGAGCCAGCCGTTGTGGCCGATCTCGGTGCCGAGGAGCAGGCCGCGCAGGGTCTCGATGGCGGGGGTGAAGGGCTGGTACTCGGCGATCGGCCTGAACCAGCCCGGCATCGTGTCGGCCGGGATGAAGGCGCTGGAGATCAGCGGCAGCAGGACCAGCGGCTGTGCGCTGTTGGCGGCCGCCTCGGCGTTCGGGCTGGACAGCCCCATGCCGACCGCGATCCAGGTGAGCGCCAGGGAGAACAGTGCGAGCAGCCCGAGAGCCGCCAGCCACTCCAGGGCCGAGGCGTCGACGGAGCGGAAGCCGATGGCGACCCCCACGGCACCGACGAGCACCACACTGGCGACGCACTGCAGCACGCTGCCGGCGACGTGGCCGACGAGGACGGAGCCGCGGTGGATGGCCATGGTGCGGAAGCGGGCGATGATGCCCTCGTTCATGTCGGTGGCGACCGACACCGCGGTGCCGACGACGGTGCCGCCGATGGTCATCATCAGGATGCCCGGGACGATGTAGGCGATGTAGTCGGAGCGGTCGCTGCCGCCGATGCCCGCGCTCATCACGTCGCCGAAGATGTAGACGAAGAGCAGCAGCAGCATGATCGGGGTCAGCAGCAGGTTGAGGGTCAGGGAGGGGTAGCGGCGCGCGTGCAGGAGGTTGCGGCGCAGCATCGTGGACGAGTCACGGACGGCCAGGGGGGCGCTCATCGGACGGTCTCCTTGGACTGGTTCGGACGGGTGGGGACGTCGGTGCCGGTCAGGGCGAAGAACACGTCGTCGAGGTCGGGGGTGTGCACGGTGAGTTCGTCGGCCTCGATGCCGGCGGAGTCCAACCGGTCCAGAACGGCGCGCAGTTCGCGTTGGGTGCCGCCGCTGGGGATCTGCAGGGCGAGGGCCTCGTCGTCGCGGGTGACCTCGCGCAGCGCGGAGGCGGCGGAGCGGTAGGCGGCCGGGTCGGTGAAGCGGAGGCGGACGTGGCCGCCGGGTATCTGCCGCTTCAGTTCGTCGGCGGTGCCTTCGGCGGCGATCCGGCCACCGTGCAACACCGCGATGCGGTCGGCGAGTTCGTCGGCCTCCTCCAGGTACTGGGTGGTGAGGAAGACGGTGACGCCGTCGGAGACCAGCTCACGGATGATCTGCCACATCGTGTGACGGCTGCGGGGGTCGAGGCCGGTGGTCGGCTCGTCGAGGAAGATGACGCGCGGGGCGCCGACCAGGGTCATGGCGATGTCGAGCCGGCGCTTCATGCCGCCCGAGTAGGTGGAGGCGGGCTTCCTCGCGGCCTCGGTGAGGTCGAAGCGCTCCAGCAGGTCGGTGGCGACGCGTCGGCCCTCCTTCCTGGACAGGTGGTGCAGGTCCGCCATGAGGAGCATGTTCTCCTCGCCGGTGATCAGACCGTCGACGGCGGAGAACTGTCCGGTGACACCGATCACGGATCGGATGTCCTGCGCGTCGGCGGCGAGGTCGTGGCCGCCGACCCGGATCTCGCCGGAGCCGGGGCCGGGCGGGACGAGCGTGGAGAGGATCTTGACGGCGGTGGTCTTCCCGGCGCCGTTCGGGCCGAGCAGGGAGAAGATCGTTCCCTCGGGGACGGTCAGGTCGACACCGTCGAGGACGGTCTTCTCTCCGTATGCCTTGCGCAGCCCGCGTGCCGCGATGGCGTGGTTCGTCATGGTGGTGTCGCCCTTTCCGGGGTCGTCAGAGGCTGCGGGCGGTGATGTCGCCGTAGCCGGTGGTCGCGTGGATGTCGAGCCGGGCGCCGCCGTCCCCGCTGTTCCTGAGCGAGTTGTGGATCCGCCCGTGGGAGGTGCCGGCGTCCAGGGAGGCCGAGGCGTCTGGGGCGGCGCCGACGGAGATCTCGCCGTACCCGGTGTGCAGGGTGACGGTGCCGCGGGCGGCCTCGGTGATGCGCAGGTCGCCCTTGCCGCTGGTGATGTCGGCGGGGCCGTCCAGACGGCCGACCAGTGCGTCGCCGGCCAGGATGTTCAGGCGGGCGCTGGCGGCCTCGTCGAGCTTGACCTGGCCGTGCGCGCCGTCGATGGCGACATCGCCCAGCCGCCCGACACCGCGGAACTCGGCGGCGGCCGCCTTGGCCTCGACATGGGAGCCGGCGGGCAGCTGGACGGTCACCTCCAGGCTTCCGGAGGGGCCGAAGAGCTCGTTCTTCGCCTCCGGGGCCTGGATCCGCAGCACCCCGTCGCGGTAGTCGACCGTGGTCCGCTCGGCGGCCCTGACGTCCCGGCCCTTGGCGGCGTCGGCGGGCCGGACGTCGACGGTGGTGTCGGCCCGGTCGGCGGCGATGAGCCGCACGCGCCCGGCGGGGATGTTCAGGACGGCGGAGATCGGGGTGGGGGTGTCGAACTTCTGCATGGTGCTCTCCCTCAGCTCTTCGTTTCGGCGCTTTGTTTCCGACAACGCAAAAGCTACGTTGCGTTCGCAGAACTAGCAACATACTCGTTGCGAAACCAAGCAATACATGCAGGTGAGAGCCAAGGAATCATTGCAACGGGCCTGACAGTAACGCAACAGGCCCTACGAGATACGTTGCAATGAAATGGACGTGAACGCTATAGTCGGCGCACCACGGAGCATGAAGGAGACAGCGATGCCGGGAGGCAGGCTCACCCAGCAGGAACGCCGGCAGATCGCGCTAGGACTGGCCGACGGCCTCGCCTACGCGGAGATCGCCCGACGCCTGGAGCGCCCCACCTCGACGATCACGCGTGAGGTGATGCGCAACGGCGGCCCCACCGCCTACCGCGCCGACCTGGCCCATCGCGCCACCGAACGCCGCGCCCACCGGCGTCGCGGGACCACGCCCCGGGCGGCACAGGCCCCCGAGCAGGCCCACGGCCGCGACGTCGAGGCCGTACGCGAGTACGAGGAGACGTTCACCCACGTCATGATGGCCTCGGGCATGCCCACGATGATGGCCCGGGTGATGGCCTGTCTCACCCTCACCGACAGCGGCAGCCTCACCGCGGCCGAACTGGCCCAGCGGCTCCAGGTCAGCCCGGCGTCCGTCTCGAAGGCGATCGCGTTCCTCGACAGCCAGGGCATGGTCCGGCGGGAGCAGGGCGAACGCCGCCGGGAGCGCTACGTCGTCGACGACGACGTCTGGTACCAGTCGATGATCGCCAGCGCCCGCGCCATCGCCCAGATCGTCGAGACCGCCCGCCAGGGCGTCGGCGTCCTCGGCACCGGCACTCCCGCCGCCGACCGTCTGGAGAACGTCGCCCGTTTCCTCGACTTCGTCAGCGAGAACACCACCCGCGCCGCCGAGCAGGCCCGCGCGATCCTCCACACCAAGCCGCGCACTCCCACGGACGGCACCGCCGGACCCGGCGCGGAGCACGGGTAGGGCCGGCACCGGCCTCGGCCGGTCACGGACTCCGGCGGAAGCGGCGCAGGGCCGGCAGAGGGCCCCCGCCGGAGGTGACGAAGGTGCCGGCGCCCTGCACCCTGCGCGGCCGCCGCGCGTCGGCGGCCCAGAGGGCGAGTTCGGGGTCGTAGGGGCCGTGGACGACGGGCTCGGCGTCCGGGGAGTCGAAGACGCGGACCGGATGGGTGTGGTCCCAGACCGGCCAGCCGGGTGTGCCCTCCGTCGCGAAGCCGACCCAGGCACCGTGCAGGGCGGTGGCGAGGTCGTGCGGCGCGTGCTCGCCGGCGAGCTTGGCGGAGGCCGGCGTGTCGCCGGTGTCGAAGACGAAGCCGAGTTCGAGGGCGTGGCAGGAGCCGAGGGCGGGAACGCCGGAGGACCAGGCGAACTCGTACACGTACGACCGGGCCTGGTCGACGCGGGCGTCCGCCACCCGGTGCAGGGGGACGCGGAGGAGGTGGTCGGTGACGAGTTGGCCGACCAGGTCGGCGATGCCCTTGTCCGGGTGGAGGTCGCGGTAGGCGCGCGGGACCTCGGGGCCGCAGTGGCAGCGGGCGCGGGCGCCGGCCAGCGCCACCGTCCCCAGGCGGTCGACGCGTTCCGCGAGGCCGCCGGGGACGAGCCAGAGCCGGTGCTCGTCGCGGGTCCAGCCCATGAGGAGGTCGATGCCCGGAGCCGCGCCGTGCTCGGTCAGCGCCTGAAGCGGGTCGGTGGGCAGCAGGTCACCGTCGACGACGATGCCGAAGGCGGGACCGCCGAGCACGGGGCTGCTGAGTCGGCCGACCTCGGCCTGGGCCTCGGCGAGCGCGGTCCGGTCCACGGCGGCGAAGGCAGCGGCGGTCGCCGGGACCTTGAGCCGGTTCGCCATCCGGCGGACCATCCGGCGCACCTTGTCCCGGTCCAGGGCCTCCGGCGGCCCGCTCTGCAGCACGGCCCGCCGGAACAGGCCCCGGGCGCGGGGCACGGCCAGCAGCGCGCCGACGCTGATGGCGCCGGCCGACTGGCCGGCCAGGGTCACCCGGTCCGGATCACCGCCGAACGCCGCGATCGACTCCCGCACCCACTCCAGCGCGGCCAGCTGGTCACGCAGCCCGAGGTTGGGCGGGGCGTCCGGGAAGAGGCCGTAACCCTCCACGCCGAGGCGGTAGTTGAGGGAGACCAGAACCACCCCGTCACGGGCGAAGGCGGCGCCGTCGTAGACCGGGACCGCCGACGAGCCCCGGGTGAGGGCGCCGCCGTGGATCCAGACCAGGACCGGCAGCCGGGCCCCGTGGCCCGGCTGCGGCGTCCACACGTTCAGGTTGAGGCAGTCGTCGCCCGGGACGACGGGGTCCGACAGATAGCGGGCGAACGCCTCCGAGTACGGCGGTTTCGGAGGCGTCGGCCCGAAGGCGACGGCGTCACGCACCCCCCTTTAACACAATTCCAAGCCA
>NZ_JARGEE010000310.1:0-10920 GCF_033794485.1 Streptomyces sp. MB09-02B | reverse complement strand
CTCCCCTCCCCTCCCCCTTGGAGAGCCGCATGCTCCGCACCGCCGCGCGAAGATGGACCGGGCGCATCACCGCCCAACTCGTCGCCGCCGTACTCGTCGTCGCAGGTCTGGCCTCCCTCGACCGGCAGGAATCAGCAGCGTCCCTGTCCGCCGAGCCGGCAGCCGTGAGCACCAGTCAGACGGCTGTCACCCCGCCGCCGATGGGCTGGGCGTCCTGGAACAGCTTCTTCAGCAGCATCGACCACAACGTGATCAAACAGCAGGCCGACGCCCTGGTCTCCTCCGGTATGGCGGCGGCCGGCTACAAGTACGTCAATCTGGACGACGGCTGGTGGCAGGGCCAGCGCGACGCGAACGGCAACATCGTCGTGGACGAGACCCTGTGGCCCGGTGGTATGAAGGCGATCGCGGACTACATCCACAGCAAGGGCCTCAAGGCCGGCATCTACACCGACGCCGGCAAGCAGGGCTGCGGCTACTACTTCCCCACCACCCGCCCCGCCGCCCCGAACACCGGTATGGAGGGCCACTACCAGCAGGATCTGGAGACCTTCCAGCGCTGGGGCTTCGACTACGTGAAGCTCGACTTCTGCGGCGGCCGGGTGGAGGGCCTGAACCAGGAGACCACGTACAAGGCGATCTCCGCCGCGCATGACGCCGCCTCCGCCGTCACCGGACGCAAGCTGGTGCTGTCCTTCTGCGAGTGGGGCACCGGACTGCCCTGGAACTGGGCGACCGGCTACGGCGACCTGTGGCGCACCAGCGACGACGTCCTCTTCTTCAGGCAGACGCCGGACCTGGCCAAGATGTACCGCAACTTCGACCAGGCGCTGCAGCCCGCGGCCCAGCACACCGGGTACTACAACGACCCGGACATGATGATGGTCGGCCTGAACGGTATGACCGCCGCGCGCAACCGGCTGCACATGAGCCTGTGGTCGATGGCCGGCGCCCCGCTGCTGGCCGGCAACAACATCGCCACCATGACCACGGAGACCCGCGACATCCTCACCAACCCCGAGGTCCTGGCCATCGACCAGGACCCGCGCGGGCTGCAGGCCGTCGAGGTCGCCGAGGACACCCGTAACCTGCAGGTGTACGGCAAGGTGCTCTCCGGCACCGGCAAGCGCGCGGTGATGCTGCTCAACCGCACCGGCTCCACCGCGAACATCACCGTCCGCTGGGCCGACCTCGGCCTGACCCCGGCCTCCGCCACCGTGCGCAACGCCTGGACCCGCACCGACGCCGGATCGTTCGCCACCGGCTACACCAGCTCCGTGCCGGCGAACGACGCGGTGCTGCTGACCGTCTCCGGCACCGAGGCCTCCGGCTCGACGTACGAGGACACCACCACCGCCACCACTCCGACGTTCACCGGCGTCACCGCCGCCTCAGCGGGCACCAAGCTGGTGGACATCACCTACGCCAACGGCGGCGCCACCGCCCGCAGGGCCACCATCCAGGTGAACGGCCAGTACACCCACCGCGTGGCCTTCCCGCCGACCGGCTCGGCCACCACCTACCGCACCGTCTCCGTACTCGCCCACCTGGCCAAGGGCGCCAACACCGTGAAGTTCGCCGCGATCTCCGGCGGCACCGCACCCGACATCGATGCCCTGCGCATCCAGGGCATCCCCGGCACCGACGGCACCGCCCTCGTCGGCTCCGCCTCCAGCCGCTGCGTGGACATCGACAAGAACACCTACGTCAACGGCACCCAGGCCCAGATCTGGGACTGCTCCGGCGGACGCAACCAGACCTTCACCCACACCTCGCGCGGCGAACTCGTGGTCTACGGCAACAAGTGCCTGGACGCCAACGATCACGGCACCACGAACGGCACGAAGGTGATCATCTGGGACTGCGGCAACACCACCAACCAGAAGTGGACCGTCAACGCGAACGGCACCGTCACCAGCAACCTGTCCGGCCTGTGCCTGGATGTCTCCGGCGCGGCGACCGCCAACGGCACCAAGCTGATCCTGTGGGCCTGCACCGGAGGGGCCAACCAGAAGTGGACGCGCACCTGAGACCCGCAGAAGGACCCCGAGCACCCTTCCCACCGGTTCCAGCGACGCGAGACCCCCACCCCGTACGTGCCGAAGCCTCGGCGCGGAAAGCAACGCCCCAGGAGGACCGACCCGTGCCCGACATCCTGCGTCTGCCTGACAGACACCTCAGACGGATGGCGGCCTTCGCCACCCTGTTCCTCACGCTGGCCATGCTCTACGGGCCGTTCCCGTCCACCGCGCAGGCCGCCATCCCCGCCACCTCGATCACGGTGGACGGCGCAAGCGGCGGCCGTACCTTCGACGGCGTCGGGGCGATCAGCGGCGGCGGCGGCAACACGCGCCTGCTGTACGACTACCCGGACACCCAGCGCAACCAGGTCCTGGACTACCTGTTCAAGCCGGGCTACGGCGCGAACCTGCAGATCCTCAAGGTGGAGATGGGCGGTGACACCAACTCCACCGACGGCGCCGAGGCCAGCCACCAGCACACCAAGGGCACCATCAACTGCGACGCCGGCTACGAGTTCTGGCTGATGGAGCAGGCCAAGGCCCGTAACCCCAAGATCAAGGTCCTCGGCATGCCCTGGGGCGCGCCCGGCTGGATCGGTAACGGCAACTTCTACTCCCAGGACATGATCGACTACTACCTGTCCTGGCTGGACTGCGCCCAGCAGCACGGTGTGACGGTCGACTACGTCGGTGGCTGGAACGAGAAGGACTACAACGCCACCTGGTACGTGAACCTGAAGTCGGCCCTGCAGGCGAACGGCTACTCCTCGGTCAAGCTGGTCGGCGGCGACCACTTCGGCACCAACGCCTGGAACATCGCCACCGACATGAAGAACAACAGCGCCCTCTACAACGCCGTCGACATCGCCGGCGGCCACTACACCTGCGGTGGCATATCCGAGATGACGTCCTGCTCGTCCACCTCCGACGCCCAGACCCTCGGCAAGCCGATCTGGGCCAGCGAGAACGGCTCGCAGGACGCCGAGATCGGTGCCCCGCCGGTGGCCCGCGCCCTCAACCGCGGCTACATCGACGCCAAGACCACCGCGTACATCAACTGGCCGATCGTCGCGTCCATCTACCAGAACCTCGACTTCGAGACCGTCGGCCTGGTCAATGCCAACCAGCCCTGGTCCGGCAACTACCGTGTGGGCCGCACCGCCTGGGTCATCGCGCAGACGACCCAGTTCACCTCGCCCGGCTGGAAGTACCTCGACACCGCCACCGGCTACCTGGCGGGCAACCGCGTCAACGGCAGCTACGTCAGCTACGCCGCCCCCGACAAGAGCGCCTGGAGCACCGTCCTGGAGACGACGCAGGCCACCGAGGCGCAGACGGTCAACCTCAAGGTGGCGGGCGGGCTTCCCGGCGGCACCCTGCGGGTGTGGTCCACCGACCTGTCGCAGCCCGGCAGGGACACGCCCAGCATGGTGCGCGGCTCCGACCTGACGACGACCAACGGAACGTACACGCTCACCCTGCAGCCCGGCCGGGTCTACACGGTGACCACCACCAGCGGGCAGGCCCCCGGCACCGTCGCCTCCCCCCAGCGCAGCCGGCTCGCGCTGCCGTACGCCGACACCTTCGCCGGCTACGGCGCCGGACGCGAGGCCAAGTACTTCGCCACCATGAACGGCGCGTTCGAGTCGGCCTCCTGCGCCGGCGGCCGCACCGGACGGTGCCTGCGCCAGATGGCACAGGTCCAGCCGCTCAAGTGGACCCACGAGAACAGCACCCAGCCCTACACGATCATGGGCGAGCTGGGCTGGAGCAACTACACGGTCAGTGCGGACGTGCTGCTGGAGAAGAGCGGCAGCGCCGCCGAGATCCTCGGCCGGGTCGGCACCCAGGGCCGTAACAACGGCGGTCTGAACGCCTACCACCTGCGCCTGTCCGACACCGGAGCCTGGTCGGTACTGAAGTCGAACACCTCGAACAACCAGTGGGTGTGGACCACCCTGGCCAGCGGCACCGTGTCCGCCCCCGGGACGAACACCTGGCAGAAGCTGTCCCTCGGCTTCCAGGGCTCCACGATCACCGCCAGGATCGACGGCACCACGGTCGGCACGGTCACCGACAACAGCTTCAGCGGCGGCCTGGCCGGCCTCGGCACCGCCGGGTACCACCCCGTCCAGTACTCCGACCTGTCCATCACCCCCGGAACCGTCCCCGACCTCTCCGGCACATACAAGATCATCAGCGTCAGGAGCGGCAAGGCCCTCGACGCCTCGGGCGGCGCTACCGCCAACGGCACGCCCATCATCCAGTGGACCGACACCGGCAGCACCAACCAGCAGTGGAAGCTGGCCCGCAACAGCGCCGGCTACTACTCCGTCACCGGTGTCGCCAGCAACAAGGCGCTGGACATCCCCTTCGCCACCACCACACCCGACACCCAGTTCCAGCTGTGGACCCCCACCGGCCAGCCGAACCAGCAGTGGCAGATCGCTCCGACCGACAACGGCAACTACACCATCGAGTCACGCTCGAACGCCTACAACGTGGCCGTCTCCGCGAACTCCACCGCCGAGGGCGCGGCCGTCATCCAGTGGCCCACCACCGGCGGCACCAACCAGCAGTGGAAGCTGGTGAAGATCACCTGACAGCCTGACCACACCCGTGGGAGGGGGCACACCGGCACCGGCCGGTGTGCCCCCTCCTGGCGCGTGCGCACAACTTACCTGTTCCCGGGACAGGCCCCAGCGACCGCCGGCGATCTGCGCCGGCAAGCCGTGGCCGGCGCGCCATGTCCGCGTTCGACACCGACTGGTGTCCACGAATAGATCCTACGTATGAGGTCGACCCCGTAGGCCGCTCAGCTCCCCGGCACCGGCCTCGCATCTGCGCTGAGCGTTATTTTTGTGGACGTATCTTGTCCTACCTCTGGACACGCTTACCGTCATGCTTCTATAAATCCATCCGATGTCTCCTCTCGGAGGGCGCGGCTACGGCACCCCTCCTCTGTGCACTGACGCGATGCCCTGCCTCTCCCTGACCCACGGAGCCGCACCATGTCCTCAGCCCGTCTCAGCAGACGCTCACTGATGAAGGCCGCCGCCTTCGCCGGAGGGATCGCGGCCTTCGGCCTGCCCCAGTGGCCCGCCACCGCCGAGGCGTACACCGTCCCCTCGAAGATGGACTGGTGGTACCAGGCCAGGTTCGGCATGTTCATCCACTTCGGGTCCTACTCGCAGCTCGGCCAGGGCGAGTGGGCCTTCACCAACCAGCAGTGGAGCAAGGCGAACTACCAGAACCAGGTCACCCAGAACTTCGACCCGGCCCAGTTCGACGCCGCCGCCATCGCCGAACTGGCCGAGAACGCCGGCATGAAGTACCTCGTGATCACCTCCAAGCACCACGAGGGCTACGCCATGTGGAACTCGGACGTGGCGGGCTTCACCGACACCACCGGCACCAAGCAGTACAACCTGCGCGACTACAACGGCATCCAGAGCGACCTGCTGGGGGACCTCAAGACCGAATGCGAGAGCCGCGGGATCAAGTTCTGCCTGTACTACTCGATCCTCGACTGGAACCACCCGTCCCAGACCGACCGCCACTCGAACGGTCTCACGACGATGTCGTCGCAGGCCGCCCGCACCGCCTACATCGCCGACATGAAGGCACAGCTCCAGGAGCTGCTGGACCGCTACGACCCGGCACTGCTGTGGTTCGACGGCGACTGGTTCGGCGAGCCCTCCAGCCCCACCCTGCAGGACTGGTGGCTGAAATCGGACGGCGTCGACCTCTACAACTGGCTGCTGGCCCGCAAGCCAGGCCTCATCATCAACGAGCGGGTCAAGCGGGACCACGGTCTCGGCGACTACGCGGTCGCGGAGTTCGGAATACCCGCCGAGCCGATGGGCCGGCCCTGGGAGCGGTGCGCGACCATGAACGGCGCCTGGGGTTACGACGCGTCGAGGGAGGACGACTACAGGTCCGTCAAGGACGTCGTCCAGGAACTCGTCACGGTGGTCTCCCGGGACGGCAACCTCCTGCTGAACATCGGCCCCAAGGGCGACGGTTCGGTCAGCGCCGGATCCCAGACCGTCCTGAACGGCCTCGCCTCATGGATGTCGACGTACAGCGACAGCATTCACGGCACCAGCGGCAGCCCCTTCACCGCCGAACCCTCCTGGGGGAAGGTCACCAAGAAGAACGGCAAGCTGTTCGCCCATGTCTTCAGCTGGCCCACGAACGGCCAGTTGCGGATCCCGGTCGTCGACAACACGATCAGCCGCGTCTATCTGCTGAACAACCCCTCCGTCTCGCTGCCCTTCACCGTCACCGACCAGATCAACGTCACCGTGCCGACCACCGCGCCGAACGCCAACGACTCCGTGGTGTGCGTCGAGGTGCAGGGCATGCCCACGAGGGTCTCCGCGACGGTGTTCCAGAACGTCGACTACGACGCCGGTCGCGCCGTCCTGCCGCTGGGCAGCTACACCTCCTCCCAGCTCTCCGCCGCCGGCCTGGCACCGGCCACGGCCTCGTCCCTCCTGGTGCCCGCCGGTCTCCAGGTGACGGGCTACTCCGGCGACAACTTCACCGGCACCGCCTGGACGTTCACCTCGAACACCCCCGACCTTCGGGTGACCGGCAACAACGACGCGATCAGGTCGCTGAAGGTGACGTTCAGACCCTCCACGTACTTCCGCCTGACCAATGTCACGAACCACCTGGCCCTGGACAGCGGCGGCAACGTCGCCAGTGGCTCGAACCTGAAACTGTGGGATCCAGTGGTGCACGCCAATCTCCAGTGGCAGGCGATCGAACTCGGGAACGGCTACTACAGGCTCGTGAACCGCACCAACGGCATGGTCGCCGACGGCTGGGGTGCCACCGGCAACGGCGACCCGGCCCGGCAGAAGGCCTGGGACGGCAGCAACACGCAACAGTGGCAGATCACCCACCGCGGCCAGGGCCAGTACTCGATCGCCAACCGCAGCACGGGACTGGTCCTCGACGGCGGTGGAATGGCCGCCTCGGGGGCCGTGGCCAAGCAGTGGACGTGGCAGCAGAGCACCAACCTGCTGTGGACCTTCAGCCCGGTCGCCTGACCGACGCCGCCCCTTCTCCCCGGCGCGCGCACGCCGCTTCAAGCCTGTCGGAGCGTTTCCGACGGGGCCGCGGCACCGGAGGAGGCTCGAAGCCGCTGTCTGGGGTGGAGGGGCCGGCAAGCTGATCCGGCAGGTCGTGGTCGGCACACGCTGAGCCATGATCGGCGACGCCCGCTCGGCGAGGGCGAGGGCGAGGGCCACAGAGAGAAGCGCCCTTGCCCGCCCCGCCGAGCGAAGGCTGTGGCCGACCGGGGGAATCGTGAACCGCCCATCGGTGTTCTCGCAGCATGGGTGATACATCCCGCCAGGGCCCCCATGACACCGGCCCGTCCACCTTCGCGGCAGCCCGTGCACGCCTCACGGCCGCCCGCGCCGAGACCCTCGCCCGGGCGGCCGCGCTGAGCCGTGACTTCGACGGGATCGTCGCGGCGAACGCCCTGGTCGCGGTCGACGACGAGCACGACCCCGAGGGAGGCACCACCGCTTTCGAACGGGCCCACGTCGCCTCCCTGATGGCGCAGGCACGCCAGCATCTGGAAGAACTGGACCGGGCACTGGAACGACTTGAGCGAGGACAGTACGGACAGTGCGAAAGCTGTGGTGTGACGATCCCGCCCGAGCGCCTGGAGATCCGTCCGGCGGCGACCACGTGTGTCCGCTGCTCCGGCTCCGGCCCGCCCCGTCCGTCGCGCACCGCCTGATACCCGCCCGCGTCCGGCCCGTCGGCCCCCCGACGCGCAGGGGTCGACCCTCGTCACCGTCACCGCGAACCGGGCTAGGCACGGCCTTCCGTCACTGTTCGTCGTCTACCAGGTCCGGAGAGAGGTCGCCGCGTACTCGTCGTACCCGTGGACGATGCCCGTACCGGCCGGGCTCCGTCCCCGGCCGGTCGACCTCGATCTCCACCACCACCTCGGCCTTGACCGGCCAGTAGCGCACCGCGTCCGCTCCGGGCAGCCCGCACGCCGCGCCCGGCACCTCGCGCATCTCCTCGCCCGACGCGTGCAGCAGGGGCCCCACGGCCAGACGCTGGTTCGGGGTGAGCGGGAGGCTCACCCCGACGGCGTGCATCCGGCCGTCCCGGGGGCGGCCCAGGACCAGGGCCTGAGTCTCCGGGGTCGTGCCGGCCACCCCGATGACCACGGCCTCGGTGGTGTGACGCTCACGCCACTTCACCCAGCCCGAGGCAAAGCCGGCGGCGTACGGTGCGAGGGTCCGCTTGCCCACCAGGCCCTCCACGCCGGCGAGCGCGCCGACCCACGTGAGGGCCTGCCCGGCGTCCTCGGTGGCCGGCACGGGGCGCAGCCTGGCGGGGCCGGCTTCGAGCAGACGCAGCAGTTCGAGGCGCCGTTCGGCGTACGGGCGGGGCCGCCAGTCGGTGTCACCGACAGCGAGGACGTCGAAGAAGGCGGCGTGGACGGTGAAGTCGGCGTCGCGCCGCGGGCCACGGCGGCCGGCCCGACTCTGCAGCCGGTCGAAGGCCACGCCGGAGCCGTCGTCGAGCACCGCGACGAGCTCACCGTCCAGGACGGCGTCCGGCAGTTCGGCGGCCACGGCGGCGACGTCGGAGAACGCGCGCGACAGGTCGGTACCTCGCCGGCTCCAGATCCGCCGTGTCGCGGTGTGGATCTGACATCGCCAGCCGTCCCATTTCGGCTCCAGACTCCAGCCCCGCGCCTCGGGTACGGCGGTGACTGCGCGTGCCCGCGCGAGGGGCAGGGGCAGAACGAAGGGCGGCACCGGGACCTCCTGCGACACCCTTCAGCCTAGGTCGGTGCCCCTTCACCCGCGCGCCGAGCACACAACGTGGTCTGCGTGGGGTCGCCGCGAGATGCGAGACGCGTGGTACGTAGCAGGGGCGGCAGGAGTCGAACCTGCGGCATCCGGCTTTGGAGGCCGGCGCTCTGGCCATCTGAGCTACACCCCTTCGGTGAGTGACAGCCTGACGTAACCAACGGGTCCAGCGCCAAGGGGTTTTCAACGCCAAGGGGTTTTCGACGAGCTGTCGTGACCTGGACGCACCGGACGCTCCGTTCGTTACCGCCGAAGCCTCATCTCCCGGGCCCGGGCGTGGATGTTCCGGAGATCGGCTCGACCAGCCACCTCTGTTCCGCCTCTCCGTTCCGCGGGCTCGCCACCAGAAGGGTGCCGGCCTCGGGTGAGGCGGGAGCGATCACGAGGTTCCCCTCGTCCCGTGGGAAGAGTTCCCCCTCGGGGCTCAACTCGAAGCGGAGACCGAAGGAGACGTCGCCCGAGGAGGCGCAGAGCTCCAGATCCAGCACCTCGTCGTCGCCTCCGGCGTCGAGGCAGAGATCCGGTTCGGCGAGGTTGCGCAGGAGCCCGTCGTCGAGATAGGTCCACCGCTGCGTACTGGCATTTGAGCAGGTGGACAGAGTGACCTCCGCGCCGCGCTCGGGCCGCGTTCCGGGGACGTCCATGCACAGGTCGGCGGCGGCGTTGCGCAGTCTCCCGCTCTCCGGAGGGACCGGCAGGACGGTCGACGTCGCGGGAGACGATGTCGACGGCGTGGGCGTGGGCGGCTGTGCCTCTGGAGGCGGTGTGGTGTGGTCGGACGACGATGTACCGGCCACGATGAGCGCTGCCGCGACAGCGGCCGAACCGACGGCGATCCCGGCGACGACGAGCTTCGTGCCCTTGCGGGTGGTACCGGGCTTTCTCCTTCTTCTCGGCCTCTGTGTCGTCTGTGGGATGTCCGAGGGAGGGGTGTCGACCGCGCCGGCGGTCGTGGCAACCGCTGCCGTCCGTGAGGGACGTGCCCGGCACGCGGTCAGATAGGCGTGAGCGCTGTCGCCGAGAAACGCTTCCGCCAGGAGCACGCCCGGTTCGCCGGCGCAGAGCCTGAGCTGCTCGGCGGTGTGTCGGCAGTACGAGCATAGATCCAGATGCGACTGCACCTCGGGCAGCGAAGATCCGCCAGTGCGTGCGGGTGCGTCGAGAAGGCGGCTGAAGTCCCGGCACTCTCTTCCAGCCGACTGCTCGACATGCGTGCGCAGGACAGCCGATCGCAGTTGCTCCCGAGCCCGGTCCACCTCGAAGGGCGGTAGGTCCCCGTCGATACCGAGCAAGGCCGCGGGGACGGCCGACGGTTCGGCTTCCACTTCCGTGTGCCACAGCACGTACTGCGTGGTCCTCGGGAGCCGCAGAAAAGCGGTGCGGCTCAGGTGCCGATTCTCGGCGACCGGGTGCGGCAACGGCCTGCCGCTGTCAGTGGTCCCCGCCTGGTCGTACGACATCCCTGCGACGGCGCCCGTCTGTGCGCGCGCACGCGCGGAGTCCCGCACGGTGACGAGAAGGCGAGGGCGCAGGGCGCCGGTCGATCCGGCTCTCTGGAGGTCCCGCACCACATGGCGGAACGCCGCGGCGGCGAGCGCTCGCGCGAGCGCGGGTGACCCGAAGGCACAGATCTCCGCGTAGTCGGAGACGGACGGCCCGTGTCGCGCGATCAACGCCGCGACGGGAGTCGTGTCCTCGACGGTCCGGGACATTCTCAGCGCGGCGACGAGTGCGTCGTCGGACATCCCTGGAGCGGCCTCGGGGTCGGGTGCCGGGTCGGTGGGATGCGGATGAGCGAATGACACAGAGGGCTTTCCTTCTCCCAGGGCGTACTGGGCAACCTCATCCGAGCCGGTGCGGGGACAGCGGCAGCGCGGACCGGGCAACGCCACGACCCGTCCCATCCGATAGGCCCGAATACGGATCGTTCTGAGTTGAACCACCCTGTCACACGGGCCAGACGTCCAACAAGGGCGCCGGGGCGAAGGAGAGCGGGATCTCGCAGGCAGACGCGGTGACGCCGACCACGCCGGGCGGGACGGGCG